>JAEOSV010000126.1 GCA_016840185.1 Candidatus Hermodarchaeota archaeon
ATGCTTGTCGAACCCTCAAAGGGATCACTTTTCGTACAAGGAGGATTCTTCATCGCCGTTGGAATTCCATGCCTTGCCGTATCAGTCATATTATTTATTCTGGCAGCACTTTGGTCAGGTCCAATTAACGAGGTCTTAACACTAATTGCATTCAGTCTGATGGTCCTCTTTTTTGTGATTTTCATTTTTTCAGCGTTCTTAGATGTAGGATCTCAAACAAGGAAAAGTCCTCAATAACGAGTTCAGTAAATCATCTTTAACACCGTGAATTTTTCGAAAAAAGGCAAACTGTAAAAGGGTCTAACGTATGTGAAACAAAGCATTCTCCACCTATCTGGAGGACTACTCCTATGACCGAACCCGAAAAACCAAAAACCGAACTGAAAGACTTCGAGCTTGAAATTGCTCGATGTATCCACTGTAAGGCATGTACCATCGCCGATGCTGCCAATCCCAATGGTGGCTTCGAAACCGGGTGTCCCGCCTGGAATGCCATGGAATGGGAAGCCTACAGCGGTGGTGCTAAAATGTGGCTCGCCCGAGCCATCCTTAATGGCAATTACAAGATTGACGAAGATATTGGTGACCTCCTATTCCGCTGCTCCACCTGCGGCAACTGTGAATCCCAATGTGAAAACGAGCTCCCAACAATTGATATCATTGAAGCCATGCGCGCTGAAGTTGTCAAAGCCGGTTTTGGCCCTCTTGATAAACAACAAGGATACTCCAAAGCCACAGAAGTGAAACGCAACCCCTACAACGAAGACCACGCCTGTCGTACAGACTGGATCCCCAAGGAATTCAAACAAAAAGACAAAGCCGACGTCATCTATTTCGTGGGTTGTACCGCATCATATCGGTTAAAGGAACTAGCAGTCTCAACCCTTCGGGTGATGGAGAAATTAGGCATTGATTTTACGGTCAAAGATGACGAATACTGCTGCTGTTCCCCCCTCATGCGTGTTGGTAAACTGGATCTGGTCAAAGAGTATGTCACTCACAACGTGGAACTCTTCAAGAATTCCGGTGCCAAAATCGTCGTCTCATCCTGTGCCGGCTGTTTCCGCACCATGAAACGCGACTGGCCCAAATACTACGGTCCCCTGCCCTTTGAGGTCAAGCACAGCGTCAACTTCATCGCTGAATCCCTCGAAGCCGGCAAAGGCAAACTGAAGCCCATGAAAGGCGTCAAAGCTACCTACCACGATCCCTGTCACTACGGACGCCACGTCGGTGAACTCATTAAGAACCGCAAGGAAAAAGCTGCCTGGTTTGAAGTCCCACGCACCATCTTACGCACCCTACTCGGTGATAACTTGGTGGAAATGCCCCGCAACCGAGAAAACAGCTGGTGCTGCGGAGCTGGTGGCGGCGCTCGTGCCCAATTCCCCGACTGGACTCTCGAAACTTCCATTGAACGCATTAAAGAAGCCGAAGCCACTGGCGCAACTCATCTTGTGAGTGCATGTCCATTCTGCGAGACGAGCCTTCAATTAGCGATTGAAAAGAGCGAATCCAAGATGAAAATGGTGGACTTGATTCAATTCGTCGAAGAATCCCTCGAGTAACCTGCAGCATTATTTCTTCCCAATTAGTGGACGTATTCTTTGAGTGGGCATAAGGTCGAAGCTTCGGGATTGATTCGAGTCGGAAACTTTGTATAGCTGTAAGCCAACAGGATTGTGGAACGGATTCCTGTGGTACGCACCTATAAGATCCAAGTGTTACCTGGCGACGGGATTGGACCCGAAGTCATTCGAGAAGCCGTGAAGATATTGGAAACGGTTTCTAAAGGAATCTCTAGTTTCAATCTTTCTTTTCACGAATTCCCGTGTGGAGGTAAATACTACTTAGAAACCGGTGTTGAATGGCCCGGGGAAGCCGAGGTGTTTTCTAAGCAAGAAGCTGACGCCATTCTATTGGGAGCCGTAGGCTGGGAAAAAACACCAGGGGAGCCGGTACGGCGTGAGGACGGACAACTTGCTGGTGCGTCAGTTGTTCTTGGGCAACGACGGGAGCTTGAATTGTATGCGAATGTCCGACCTGTGAACTTGTATCCCGGGGTCCCAACCCCCCTAGCCGGGAAGCAGCCAAAGGATATTGACTTTGTCATCATTCGCGAAAACACAGAAGGGCTCTACTCAGGGATTGGAAAGCATTACGGGGAAAACGAACGTGAGGAACTTGCAATTGATATGCGTCCCATATCTCGGTTGGGTTCTGAGCGGGTCATTCAATACGCCATGAGGCTAGCTCTGAAACGAAAATATGGAGCACCCCTTGATGAGAAAAAACGTGTCACTTGCGTGGATAAAAGTAATGTATTGATTGGTGATCAACTCTTTCGTCGTGTGTTCGAAGAAATGACTAAGGAGTTTCCCAAGATAGCCCCTGATTATGCCTACATTGATGCGTGGACAATGTGGTGTCTACGTCGTCCAGAATTCTACAATGTGGTCGTGACACCGAATATGTATGGTGATATCATCTCTGACCTCGGAGCCGGAATACAAGGAGGAATGGGAGTGGCCGCAGGTGGAAATATCGGCGATACCCATGCGATGTTTGAACCCATCCATGGATCCGCTCCACGACACACCGGTAAACGTCGGGCAAACCCAATTGCCGCTATCCTAGCCGGCAAAATGATGCTCGAATGGCTCGGAGAGCAACACCAGAATCAAGCAGCATCAAAAGCCGCCGCCCTTATCGAAAAAGCCGTGATTCAAGTTTTGAGTGAAGGCCAGGTTCGAACCTATGATCTGTGTTTGGGATCATATGCCAATGTGCGACCCTCCACAACAAAACGAGTAGGAACAACCATTAGGAAGATTATCCAACAACAATTGAAGGAGCCGTGAGATACAAATGACCGGGCACACCATGGCAGAGAAAATACTTCTCAACCATACCGACGACAAATCTATTGAACCTGGAGAAATCATCGAAGCTTCCATCGACGTCGCTATGTCCCATGAAATGATGGGGAGTCGGGTTCTCCCGCATCTCTCCGAAGCGAAGGTCGAGAAGATATGGGATCCTAACCGCGTTGTGATGATTTTAGATCACTGGGTGCCGGCACCCACAGTGGAAGCTGCAACGATTCATCAGCGGGTTCGGCAATTTGTCAAAGATTTTCAAATCGAAAACTTCTATGATGTTGGCAGTGGAATTTGCCACCAAGTCTTGGTTGAAGAAGGTCATATCCGACCAGGGGAATTAGTGGTAGGTACGGACTCTCATACAACTACTGCAGGAGCGTTTGGAGCCCTTGCTACGGGAATAGGTGCTACTGACATGGCTATTGTACTAGCTACTGGACACTTATGGTTCCGTGTTCCCGAAACCATCAAAATTACTTACACAGGGGCCGTACCCCCCACTGTGATGGGTAAGGATATCATTCTCTATACCCTTGGGCAACTCGGTGTGGAGGGTGCAACCTTTCAAGCTCTCGAATACCACGGAAAAACGCTCACGCAACTCAGTTTGGATGCTTGGATGACTCTCACCAACATGGCCGTCGAAACTGGGGCCATGGCTGCACTCATTCCACCGGATAACCGTGTCATCGAATACGTCAAAACCCGAACCAAAGAGAAATTTACTCCTGTGCACCCAGATAAATCCGCAAATTATCACCAAACTCTAGATTTTGATATATCAAAGCTGGAACCTCAGGTGGCTACTCCTTCACTCCCAACCCAAGCAGTACCCGTATCCGAGGTAGCAGGAACACTTGTTGACCAAGCCTATCTTGGATCCTGCACTAACGGTCGTTTGGAAGATCTCCAAGTTGCGGCTCAGATACTTACTGGCAAACGAGTGGCAGATGGTGTGCGACTGATCGTTAATCCTGCGAGTCGTAAAGTCTATCATTCAGCCCTTGAATCAGGAGTTATTGGTACCCTAGTGAAAGCAGGAGCTACCATGGGACCTGCTACGTGTGGCGCATGTTTTGGAGGGCACTGCGGATTACTGGCACCGGGCGAGGTTTGCATCAGTTCAACTAACCGAAATTTCCCAGGTCGAATGGGAAGTGCGGATGCTCAAATCTATTTAGCCTCTCCAGCCACCGTCGCAGCAAGTGCAATAACCGGGCAGATTACCGACCCACGTGGAGGATAATTGACACGATGTCCAAGCTGGAAACTACCATCAAAGGCAAAGTGTGGCGTTTTGGTAGCAATGTCAGTACAGACGATATCATATCCGGTGTCCATCTCACAAAAATCTCCACTAGCGAACTTACGCCTTTCGCCTTTGAGCATCTTCGCCCTGAATTTGCGAAAAGGGTTCAACCCGGTGACATTATCGTTGCCGATGATCATTTTGGGATTGGTTCGAGCCGTGAAGAAGCCCCAGCCATCCTTCGCCAATTAGGTGTAAGTGCTATTGTTGCGGCATCCTTTGCCCGAATTTTCTTTCGCAATGCTTACAACCTAGGGATTCCTGTAATTGAGTTGCCAGACCTTACAAAGAACCCGGAGCTAATACGTGAAAACGACATTATCGAAATCGTTCTCACCGATGGTACTTTGACTAACAAAAGCACAAAAAGGGATTTTAGGTTTAGTAAAATACCTCCCTTTCTTCTTGAATACCTAAAAGCAGGTGGAGCCATTCCACTTCTCAAATCCAAACTAAAAGCTGGATAACCATCTAAAATCAAACACTCTTAAGCAATACACACCCTAAACCAATAACATGCTCTATCTGATTCCATATGCGATAATTTTCTGGATTATTGCATTTGTGTCAACCATCATCAAATCCGTTCGTGAAAATGAGATAACCTTTCAAAAAGAATACCTATCCAAATTGCCACGACCAGTTTTCGTTGTGATAAAATTCCTCCCCGCCCTCACCGCAGCAATTCTTGTTTTACTCTTTCGCCCAACAGCCAGTTTATTTTACATTCTATTAGCCGTTGCTTTCATCTTCTGTCTCCTCGGTGACATTGGCATGGAAATAAAAATACTTGTAGGTGGCGTACTCTTCCTCTTTGCTCAATTCTTATTCATCGGAAATTTCATTTGGCAAAGCGTGCTCCTAGGAGTTACCTTTCTCCCAATAGCTGCCTTTATCACTGCGCTAATCGGTTGGCTACTTGTAATCATCTTCAACACTCAGTATATTGACTCCTCAGAAAACGGATTTGGGAACATGAAGATTCCGATCTTTATCTACTCGGTGACCGTTTCCCTCACTTTCTGTAGTGCTTTAATGCTGTGGCTTTCTACAGGAGTTCTCCTCGGATTCATTCCCGTTCTCGGTGCCTTCTTCTTCGTCATCTCAGACTTGGTCCTATTCATTAAAGAATTCCACCATCACTTCAAGAAGGCAGAACTCTTCATCCTTCCCACCTACTATCTAGCCCTATTCCTTCTCTCCCTTAGTGTCGCAATCTACATCTTCTAAAGTTAATGCTCAATGATTAGCAGAATTCTGCTTAACTGGCCAAATCAGGAAAGATGCTCCTTAATGTCTTTTGCTAGACTTTTAGTGATGCCTGGAACTGCAGCAATTTCAGCCACGGAAGCTTTTCCTAGATTCTCCTTATTTCCAAAATGCTGAAGGAGAAGTGTTGCTCGTTTCACTCCAACACCGGGTATATCCGTTAGAGTTAGTTTTAGTCCTTTGATCTGACGAATTTTACGATGATACGTGATGGCAAACCGATGCGCTTCATCCCGTACTCGCTGTAATAACCGCAATCCTTGACTATCACCAGACATTTTAACGGGTGTTTTCTGTTCTGGAACATATACAAGATCCGGGTTAGGGCGTTCGGCCTTGGCAAGCCCAATGACCGGAATCTTGGGTGCCCCAACTGATTCTAAGGCTTTGCAAGCCATGCTTAGTTGTCCTCGCCCCCCATCTATCACAATTAGATTGGGCAAGGAAAGATTCTCAGAGAGAACTCGACGGTATCGACGTGAAACCACTTCGTACATCATTGCAAAGTCGTCTTGGCCCACTACGTCACGAATTTTGAACCTTCGATAATCTTTCTTGAAGGGAAGCCCATCTTTGAAGACGACACAGACTCCAACGGATTCCGCGCCTTGGAGCGTGGAAATATCGAAGCCATCGATGTGTGCAGGCTCGTCGATTAGATGAAGGTCTTCCATGAGATCGTCGTACGCTTTTTGTTTTCGACCTTCATCACGAGCCATGCGTTCGATGAGTTGGTGGAGATGGAATTGGGCGTTTTCATTAGCCATTTGGATAAGACTCAGAAATGGGTCTTGGGTAGGATGAATAATTGTGACATGGTGTTTGTCACCGCGGCGTTGGGTCAACCAAGTTTCAAGGAACTGGGAGTCAGCAACCGGGACTGAAACGATGACTTCTTCAGGGATTTCCGTTGCTCGAAGGTAGTATTGTTTGAGGAAGGCTTCTATGACCGTTTCATTAGGAAGCTCGGAGGGGGCGCTAAGGGGAAAGGGTTGTTGCCCAATAACTCGTCCTTCGCGAACAACGAGTAACTGAATAAGGGCATCAGGTCCAGCGCGGGCTATGCCTAACACATCTCGGTGACCTGGTAGTTGGTTCCAGTAGGTGGCTCGTTGGGTTTGTTGACCACGTTCTACGGCACGAAGTCGATCGCGATAGCGGGCAGCTTTTTCGAACTCTTGGGCTTCTGAGGCTTTGGTCATGAGACGTTGGAGAAGAGCTTCGAGTTCGTCATGGCGTCCGGTGAGCATGAGAGTGTATTCTTCCACCAGTTCAGCGTAGTCTTCTTTGCTAATCAGGTTGATGCATGGGGCGGAACAATATCCAATGTCGTATTTGAGGCAAGCGCGTTTGCGTTTGCCGGGAACAATTGTAGGTTTACAGGTAGCAATGGGGACGATGCGGTTAATCGATTTCAGAAGCCCATCCAAGGCCTTGACGTTGGAATAGGGACCAATATAGCGGCTGCCATCGTTTACCAGGGTTCGCGTTTTTTCTACACGGGGAAAGTCATCTTGCAGGGTGATGCGCACATATGGAAAGCTCTTGTCATCTTTCAAACGGATATTGAAGCGAGGTTTGTAGCGTTTGATCATGTTGTCTTCGAGGACCAACGCTTCTGATTCATTGGCAGTGACCATGTATTCTAGTTCTTTAACCTCTTGACCTATCGGTGAAAAGATGTTGCCGCTTCCTATACCTCGGAAATGAGAGGGAACGCGTTTTTTAAGGGAACGGGCTTTTCCGACGTAGATGACAGCGTCCCTTGCATCATAGAGAATGTAGACACCGGGTGCGTCGGGTAAATCTTTCAGTTCCTGTTCCAGATTCATTGCCCTAATCACCTACTAGAATATTGTTCGAGTTGAAGAACCGTTCGCTCTTACCGCGAAAGGGCTTTCATGTGATCCTTGGATTCTTCAGAATCACGATCTGATTTCAGAGTAAGGACATTACGAAGGACTGCGCCGGTATGGGAATCTCTCTTCCGAGCCACATTTTCTGGTGTTCCCTGACCAACAACATACCCACCCTTTTCACCGCCTTCGGGTCCCAAGTCGATGATATAATCAGCCCCTTTGAGTACGTCAGGCTGATGCTCAATTACAATCACCGTATTCCCTGCATCCACGAGATGATTCAACACATCCAATAATTTCTGAACATCTGCAAGATGTAGTCCTGTTGTTGGTTCGTCGAGGATGTAGAGGGTTTGGGTGGTACTGCGTTTGCCCAGTTCACGGCTGAGTTTGATGCGTTGAGCTTCCCCGCCACTCAAGGTGGGAGAGGGCTGGCCTAACTCCATGTATCCTAAACCGACTCGTTGAAGGGTTTCAAGGATTCGGGAAATTCTGGGGATGTTTTCATAAAACTCCGCGGCTTCGTCTACCGTCATCCGAAGAACTTCATAGATGGTTTTGCCCTTGTAGCGGACTTGAAGGGTTTCTTTGTTGAATCGTTTGCCATGACACTCATCGCATACGACGTACACATCGGGTAGAAACTGCATTTCAATTCGGAGAACTCCCGCACCGCTACAGGTTTCGCATCGTCCTCCCTTGACGTTGAAGCTGAAGCGACCGGGTTGATATCCACGTTTTCGTGCTTCTTCCGTTTTCGAGAATAGATCTCGAATAGGACCGAAGACCTGTGTGTAAGTGGCTGGATTGGAACGCGGGGTTCGCCCAATGGGTGATTGATCAACTAAAATTACCTTGTCGATAAGATGAACTCCGTGAATTGCTTCAAAGGGTCCTGGTTTCTGAATCGAACTAGCTAAGATGGCATCGGATTGTCGGCGACGTCGTCGTCGGAAGTGCCAGATGATGCCCGGATATAGGGTGTCTGTGATGAGTGTGCTTTTTCCGGATCCTGAGACTCCGGTGATGCAAATGAAAGTGCCCAGCGGGAATGTCACATCGATGTTTTTCAGGTTACGATGATGAGCACCTTTAATCTGGATACTCGCACCATTCCCGATACGACGGGTTGGTGGTACGGTGATGACCTTATCACCTCGGAGATACTGCCCAGTTATGGATTTCGGGTTCGCTTCAATCTCTGTAACAGTACCTTCAGCGACTACTTGTCCACCATGAATACCGGCACCGGGACCCAAATCGATCACCCAGTCAGCCGCACGAATGAAGCCCTCGTCGTGTTCCACAACTAAGACTGTGTTACCAAGGTCGCGAAGTTGGATAAGCATGGATAGAAGGCGTTGATTGTCTCGCATGTGCAAGCCAATACTGGGTTCGTCGAGGATGTAGGTCACACCGACTAGACGAGAGCCTATTTGTGTGGCAAGGCGGACTCGTTGGGCTTCTCCTCCTGCAAGAGTTGCAGATTGTCGGTTCAGGCTGAGATAATTCAACCCCACTGCAGAGAGAAATTCCAAACGTTGCCTGATTTCACGAAGCGTCTGTCGACCGATGGTGGCTTCTTTCTTTGTAAGTTTGAGTTTGCCAAAGAAGCTTAAGGTTTCGTCTATGGACAGAGTTGTCACTTGATCAATGCTCTTGTTATGAATTGTGACAGCGAGGGCTTCAGGGCGTAACCGACGACCATGGCACACGGGGCAAGGCAACCGGGCCATAAATCGAGAGACTGAGTCTCGGACGACTTCTGAACTTGTATGCTTATATCGGTGTTTTAGTCCAGGAATGACACCCATTGTAGGCTTTTCACTAATCCACTCCCATTTCCGTCCGGATTTGGTAACCCCCCGATGCTCGAAGCGGATTTCTTCATCACCAGACCCATAGAGAAGTGTTTGTTGAATTTCTGTGTCTAAATCCTTGAAGGGCATATCGAGACTGAACCCATAATGTTTTGCTATGCTATTGAGACTACGGAGTCGCCATCCATTGAGGGGTACGTGATAGGGTGCTATTGCGCCTTCCAGAATGGGCTTTGTTGGATCTGGTACAACGAGTTCAGGATCAACTTCGAGTGTATACCCCAATCCTTTGCATTCAGGGCAAGCCCCGTATGGTGAGTTGAAACTAAAGAGTCGAGGAGCAAGGTCTGGAAAGCTGATACCGCATACGGGACAGCCTGCAGACTCGCTAAACAAGTACTCCTGGTCACCTTGTACATCAACGATGACCAGCCCTTTACCAAATTCGAGCGCAGTTTCCACCGATTGGGTTAACCGAGCGTCAACGCCAGGTTTGAGCACCAATCGATCGACAACGATTTCGATGTTGTGAATTTTGTAGCGGTCGAGTTCAATTTCATCCTTATCTAGCCGGTGGTCTTTACCGTTGATTCGAACACGAATGAATCCTTCACTTTGGAGTTTCTTGAAGAGGGCTTTATAGGTGCCTTTTCGTCCCCGAACTACTGGAGAGAGGA
>JAEOSV010000127.1 GCA_016840185.1 Candidatus Hermodarchaeota archaeon
AGCTTCCGGTTGGTAGTAGTCATAATAAGAAACGAAGTACTCCACTGCGTTCTCGGGAAAGAATTCCTTGAATTCAGCAAACAACTGAGCTGCCAATGTCTTATTGTGAGCCAGTATTAACGTAGGTCTCTGAATATGAGCAATAACGTTGGCAATCGCGAAGGTTTTTCCTGTACCGGTAGCACCGAGCAAGACCTGATGTGGATCGCCTCGTTCAAAGCCTTGAATTAACTCTTGGATGGCTTCAGGTTGATCTCCGGTAGGTTGATAAGGGGCATGCAGCTTGAATTCTGGCATTCAATCACCTGTTGATCGAAATAGAACATTTGGGCTGATATTTTATCACAGAACCCCAGGAAATTTCCATTCTTCTCGGTGAAAGGGTGGATTTCACGGAGGTTGGTTAAAACGGAATCATATTGGCATCCTTAAGCCCTGTGACTGAAGTCACGGTGCTAATGGGCAAACTGCGTTGCCTGAGCAACCTTCGGTTGCTTCGCAGTCCACCTCCGTGGACTGCGCCCCATGATTCACTATAATACAGTCACTGAAGGGGGACTTTGTGGAGCATTCGAAGAATGCCGAAAGCCCTGCGGTTTTAACCGCCAGGCACTCATTTGAAATGCAGCGCTAGGTGAAAGGGTACATTCCTAGAAAGGGGCATCAAGGCAGTTAGGTGGTGAGGGAGAAAGGCTTATGGGAGGACTTCAAGAGATGTAAATCGGATTGCTGTAAATCCAACCGCGCATTTTCCCTTTATAGGGGATGAAGGCCTCGACCCGATATGCGCCGGATTCTTGAGCGGTGAAAACGCCTACTTCGGAATGCTCCCAACGTGTGACTTCAATCCCATTGCGAAGTAACCTGGCCGTTGTTCGAAGGGGTAATTTAACTTGGAGGGTGACGCCAAATCTAGATCTCAAGGAATCGCCCATGAGCACTTGACCTTCGTTGCCAATACCGACAAAACGGAAACCTTTGGTTGGAGCTGGCAGGTCATAACCCACAAAGCAATGTCCTCTTCTTAAGGCTCGAAATATCCTGGCTCGGTCAACTTCAGGATCCCCTATGAGAGGCTCTTCGGTGAGAATGTGAGTATTCACAGTTCGGAAGTGAAACTCGAAGGGAAACAGCGTACGTTTAATTGGTCCCAGATGGACTGGGAACGCATGAGCATCTGCTCCCCCAATAGCCACAACCCGTTTTCCCTTTACAAGAAGGGAATCCCACTGCGAGAGAACTTCTTCAAAAGGTTCCGTGGCTATCTGGTTTGGGTTGAATGCAAAATACAGTGCTTTAGGAAAGGATTTCAGGAGCGACTTGAATTCTGACATGAAATTCCAAAGCTCTAACCCAATGTAACCTTCAACTTCCCAATTAACCCAGGAAAGATCTGGTTCATTAAAGGCGGGTGCCTCTGGATCCACAGGATGGGCGATGAACGCTAGACCTCCTGCGTTATTGACTTCATTGATCAAGTTCTGTGGATCCTGCGCATATGGGGAAAGTTCCTTATGTGTTTCGTAAATGAGCAGATGGTTTTTCTGAGGGTCGCGAGTTTGATCGTGGACTTCTTCTCCCACAAGCAGCAAGACGCGCTGCTCGCCGATTGTCCTGTAACCATCGATGCCGCCAACCCAGATATTATGATCTGTAGTAACGACAAAATCTACTCCGGCCTGGATGGCAGCCAAGGCGATATCCTCATGGCTCACGTGCCCATCAGAATAGCGAGTATGCAGATGCATGTTGCCAATATACTCGTGATACAAGGAAAATCTCCAAAGTTTTGGTTTAGGAGAGGTCAGGACTCATGCACGCGAAACAGCAAGGAATGAATTACGACCACCATCGCCTGGGGTAACAAGTCGTGCGCCGGTGCAGGCGCAAACACCAATCAACTGCTGACGTTGACCAGATGAGAGAGGTGCCAAATGTGTGATCACGGTTTGAACTTTCCGTTGAACGAGATCATCCATTAGCTGTGACCAGGCAGATCCAGCAGGACCGTCATCCACAAGAATATTCAAAAGGTTTGGATTGAATGGACCGACAAACCCTTTTATTTCTTCCATAAATCCATTATCGGTATGCAACCATTTAAAAGGAGAATCCTCATTTGGCGTTTCGAGCGGATGCCGGGAAACTAAATATACGATGATAGGTTCCATGCCGTTTCCACTCTTCGACACTTGATTCAAACTCCGCTCCTCTGCCAGAAGAATATCATATCCTTGATATCGGGACAACAATGGCCACCCAGTTTTGAGTGAAAGGAATAACTTCAGGTTGTATGAGAGCTCTTTTGATCTTCTGGTGAAGATCGGAGGGTATAATCGTTGAATTGGAAAGAAACCTTCAAGGAGGGACGTAGGTTTGGATAACAACGAAGTATCTGAGGTTTTTGATCGAATAGCAAACTTACTACAGATTGGTGATGAACCCGTTTATCGTGTCCTCGCTTATCGGCGGGCTAGTGAGTCGATCCGTTCATTAAGCAGCGAGGTAGTGGATCTCTGGCATGCGGGTGAGCTTGAAAGTATCCCAGGTGTAGGTAAGGCTATTGCAGAGAAAATTGATGAACTCCTTTCTACCGGGGGTTTGGAATTCTATGAACGTCTTATTGCCGAGATCCCAGATACAC
>JAEOSV010000128.1 GCA_016840185.1 Candidatus Hermodarchaeota archaeon
AACTGAAGTCCGGTTCATCTACTTGGCAATGCGTCTATTGAACACGATGGCGCTAATTAGATCTCTGGAAATTGACGCCCAAGATTTTGCGACAGATCTATTGAACATCAAAACATCTCTTGCATCCCTCGTGGTCAAGTTCCTTGAAGGGAAACAACGAAATGAGATTTTGGAAAAATGTGTGGATGTGCTTTTGCGGGGTCATAAGTTCTTTATTACGCATGGTGTATTGTGTCGAGATGATATTGCCTCGGCTACACTTCTTACTGGGTTTTTAGCGCCGAACATGCTTTTTGCTGATTATGGGGCGTATGTTGATTCGGTGATTGCGTTGAACCGGATTGCTGTTCCTGATATTCATCGTCATGAATCAGATATCGCGGTCCTAGCTACCCCCTATTTATGGCTTCTCAGAACTGCCTCTCAACATCTTAAGGCTAAGAAGTATGTGAAACTAGCAAAGATTGCGTATGACCAATCAATTGAGGTTTGGACTAAATTCGGATTTGAATTTAAAGTACAGGAATTTTCCGATGAATACGAGTCATTGTTCTAGTCTTTGAGGGGCATTGTGGTATATTTCACCTGGTACAGACCGCGCATGGCTCGGATTCGACCAACGAAATTCAAAACATCTTCGACATTCCCTTCAGTGATGAAGACTTCAAGGCAATATGATTCTCCCAGGTGAAGGTGCATGTTTCCGGACACGATGTGATTGTGACTGTGTCGAAGCCGTGTTAATCGTTCATCCACTCCTGGTTGATCGTGTGCGGAGATGGCTGTCACCGTTGCGGTCACGCGCCCTCCTTCAAGTTGTTCGAGCTCGAATTCCGAAAGGGCTGATCGCACGGCGTCACGGATGGCCTCTGAGCGACTTGAGTAACCTCGTTGTTGGATGATTCCATCAAGTTGCTTCAATAATTGAGAAGATAGAGATATGCTAATGATTGGCATCGCTACTCATTATTAAGATGAACGATACATATTATTAAATCTTATTAAAATTCTTTGATGTATTAGCACTATCTTAATAAACAAATAAGTAATTGGTCTTTCCGAATGGACACTGAAACTTGGAGAAATCGCAGATGCAAGATCATCACACTGATAAATCGAATAACTGCTCCGTTTGTGAAGTGGACTATGCAGTTGCAACAAATGGACTTTCGATTTGGCGTGATCGTCGATTTCTCATAATCTTGGTTTCAGCAGTGCTCTTTGTTTTTGGTCTTGTCTCTGAGTTCCTTTTAGGTCAGATGATTGTTGCTCTGATTCTCTTTATTTTCGCAGCAGGTATCGCTGGATATTCCATTGCCATCGCAGGGCTCAAAGGATTAGTCTATCGTCGACAATTGAATATTGCCTTCTTGATGACAATTGCGGCAGTAGCGGCTTTTGTGATTGGGCATGCTGCTGAAGGTGCGGCAGTCATGGTGTTGTACTTCCTTGCGGAGTTTTTAGAAAGCAAGGCAAAGGAAAATGCCCAACGGTCAGTTGCCTCATTAATGAAACTGGCTCCAGAAATGGCTACAGTGATACGGGGTGAGGCTGAAGTTCAGGTTCATGTTCACGACGTGTTGGTCAGTGAAACCATGGTTATTCGACCAGGTGAAAGAATTAGTTTGGATGGAGTTGTGGTCAAGGGGGCATCGAGTGTGAATCAGGCACCGATTACTGGTGAATCACTCCCTATTAGCAAGACAGTTACTGATGAGGTCTTTGCAGGGACCATTAACAATGAAGGCTATCTCGAAGTGCAAGTTACTCGTCTGTCGAATGAAACGGTGATAGCCAAGATCCTGTCGATGGTTGAAGATGCCCAGAAATCGAAATCGTCTGCGGAGCAGTTCATAGGCAAATTTGCTAAATACTATACGCCTTCTGTTGTTGTGGTTGCAATTCTCGTTGCCATTATTCCTCCATTGCTGTTGGGTCTTGTTTGGAATGATTGGCTTTATCGGGCTTTGGTTTTACTGGTTATTTCATGTCCCTGTGCGTTTGCAATTGCTACTCCTGTAGCTATGATATCCGCGTTGACCAGTGCGACACAGCATGGCGTGTTGATAAAGGGTAGTCAGTATCTGGAAGCACTAGGGAAGGTACGGGTGGTGGCCTTCGATAAAACGGGAACACTGACTTCTGGAAAATTAGGGGTTACAGATGTTATTTCATTTGAAGAATCGGAGTCTGCGGTCCTTCAGGTTGCAGCATCAATCGAATCGTACTCTGAGCACCCCATTAGTCAAGCTATTGTAGCTAAAGTAGGGAATCCAGGACGGCAACTCAGCAAAGTTGAGAATTTCTTGGCGATTGCTGGACAAGGGGTTGCTGGAATAATTGAGGGTGAACAGTATTTTGTAGGGAGTGAACGACTATTCAAAGAAAAGGGAATCTTGTTTCCTGAAGAACAATTAGCTGCGCTTGAAGCGGAGGGTAAGACTGTAATTCTCGTTGGTAATTATAAACGGGCGATTGGGGCAATCGCGGTTCAAGATACGATTCGGTCTACAAGTGCAAAGACCATTGCAGCCTTGAAACGGTTGGGGATTCAATCGGTCATGGTTACAGGTGACAATCCGCGAACTGCTGCTGTTATTGCCCAACAACTTGGGATTGATGAATTCTACGCCGAACTTATGCCAGAAGATAAGGTTACGATTCTCAAAACGCTGGAGCAAAAATATGGACCCATTGCTATGGTTGGTGATGGTGTAAATGATGCACCTGCGTTAGCCAGTGCAGAAGTTGGTATTGCTATGGGTGCCATTGGGAGTGATGTTGCCATAGAGACGGCTGATATTGCCTTGATGCAGGATGATCTTGTAAAGGTTCCTTACCTATTTCAATTGAGTAAAAAGACACAGAGTATTGTTCGCCAGAATATTGGTGCATCACTTCTGATCAAGTTCTCTTTAGCGGCTCTTGTTTTTCCTGGCTTGATTTTCCTTTGGTTTGCGGTTGCGGTGGGTGATATGGGGCTGTCGTTAGCAGTCATTCTAAATGCGATGCGACTATCTCGTGTAAAACCCGAGTGAATTCCGATTTCAACGTTATCAGGAGCGACCAAAGCTCTCCTTTAATTCCTCGATGAGTCCTTCGTCGACTTCAAATGGCTCGAAGATTGTGGGAGCAATTTCCTTCACTAGTCGAAGCATTCCATTCGCAACAGCTCGGATTTCAAACTGGGCTGTGTGATGTAATCGCAGAGGGAAAAATGATTCAAACAAGGTTCGAGCATTGAAAGTGGCGATTATCGCGGTCTCTGAACCCATGGGTGCGAGATATCTGGCATCCTCCATAGGTGCACCCCGACGATAATATTCTCGATAAAGGGTATCTGCAGCTTTCTGTAACTTCTCAGGGTCTTCTGCTGCTTTCAGCACTGAAGGAGGAAGAATGAGTTTTTTGATCTTGGTTCGTCGAAATGATTTCTGGAGATAACTGGCAATCCGATGTCGAACGAATTGGTGGGAGAAAACACGGGAGACTTCTGTAATTTCGAAGGTGAACACAGCATGTTCGAGCACGGATGTGTGACCCATTTTGATGACTTTTTTGAGGAAGGTTTCCCATCCGCCACTTGGGGTTTTTCTTTCAAGGCCCTCCCATGTTTCAGAAACATTGGAATAACGGGCAATCTTGGCACACAACAAATCAGGGCTTTCAGTATGTGAGAGAATTTGGATTTTCATCTGAACACTTCTCGGCGATTCGTTTTTAGCGAACATAATCTCCAATAGTCATAATCAGGGTCCAATTCTGGAATGGGATTAACCGTATACGAAGGGGATAATAAATGTTAATCCAACAATACTCATTTGAGGGAATGATTCTCGCTGGGATCTTTCTCGCTTTGATATTGTGGATTGCCTTTGTAATACTCATCATAGTTTATCAATATCAGAAGAGAAAAGCGAGGCAGCCATTTCAACGGCCAGAACCTTTGGAGACCTTTTCTGAGATCTTTGACACATTACGAATCAGTTCTACTCCTGCTCCGCCTGGTCCTGATATGAGTTCGAGTCCCGTTGGAGGTTCATGTTTGGAGTGTGAAAGCCTAGTGACTGAGGAGACAAGTACTCGTTGTCCTGATTGTGGAGTAAAGCGGAAACGCTGCGTAATATGTCAACGTTTTGTTGCTGGAGGTCAAGAGTTACTTACGTGTCCATTCTGTCATAGTCTTAGTCATGCCAATGAGATAATTGTGTGGGTTCAAAAAAAGAATAAATGTCCATATTGTGGTCGACGGTTACAACAACACGAACTTGTCTCACCAGAGACGCTTCTCTGACATCAGGAATATTCATGGGTACTTCTCTTTGAAAGTTGAAACTAGCTTACGCCTGGGACTTTGGGAAAAGGGGAGCATTCCCAGATATGAGGAGACCCACATAGATATCGTGTGAATCTCTCCAATCCTATTCCGAATCCGGCCGATGGTGGAATTCCTTCCTCAAGCATCTCAAGATACCAGCTAAATTTCCTTAGGTCTTGACCGGTCTCTTGCATTCTTCGAGTGACTCCTTCAACGGTAAATTCCCTCTCTCCTCCACTTGAGAGTTCTCCATATCCTTCCGGTAACACTAAGTCCATCGATCGGACTCTGTGTGGTTGGTCGGCATCCCGGAGATAATAGAATCCCCGGGATGTGGCGGGATACTCGGTTATCCAGAAGGGAGTCTCAAAGAGTGTCGAAATGTAATACTCGGCTTCCCATGGAATCTCTTGTGTTGGATCAAGACTGAATCCTTCTGCCTTGAGAAGTTCCAGTGCTTCAGCGTGGGTGATACGGGGCAATCGCCGAGGTGGTAAGGGGAGGGTGCGTCCGAGTGTGGTCAATTGCTCTTTGCACTCGTGCTGGACAGTTCGGATGACCTCGAACATCAACGTGTCACCGAGCGTCATCACATCGTCACAGGTTCCGTGGGCCACTTCTAAGTCGAGTTGATAGAACTCAGCAAGGTGTCGACCGGTTTGGTGGCTTGCTGATGGTTCCAACCGGACGTTGGGAGAAAAAGCATATACGCGGGGGAAACTCGCCATTGTCATCTGCTTATACAAGATCATGCTGGTCATCAGCACATAGACCTTCCCATAGAAGGGCACCTCTATCGTACCCGCTCCCCGAATTCCTGGATCGGTTTCAGGACCAATGATGGGTGCGAGTACTTCTAGGAACCCAAAGTTGTCCAAGACTCTTCGACAGGCCCGAGAGAGTTCATGTTGGATTTTGAGTATGGCTCGGGCTCGAGGCGAACGGATGGAGCGATAACGGAATCGGACTCCGCGTTCCACGTCTTCGACTACATCGCTTGAGAGTTGACGATGCGGGATTGATTCCATTACCATCATGACGCACCCACAGCCTATAACTTGGTCAAACAATATTAGCTTTTTGCTAACGGCATAGGTAAATTGCTGATTAATGACAATAAATAAATAGTGTGTTCGTCATATTGCTAAGTATGATAGATGCCAAAGATAAACAAATTCTTCATGAGCTCCAACGGGATGCAAGCCAATCGGTGCTTAAAATTTCACGAAAATTACGTTTACCACGATCCACAGTTCAGCATCGGATTGATCGAATGAAGGCCAACCGGATCATAAAACGAATTGTTGCTATTCCCGATTATGCACAAATCGGATTACCAGTAACAGCATTTGTATTAGTGACATACAATCCGGTGAATAATGTATCTCAACAAGATGTCGCGCGTTCAATTGCCAAGCTAGAAAATGTAGCTGAAGTTCATGTCGTGGCTGGTCAGTGGGATATTATTCTCAAAGCTCGTGGATCATCACTTCAGGAAATAGGTGAATTGGTTGTAAATCAGTTACGTCAAATTCCTGGAGTGGGTCAGACCGTGACTTCTGGGAGTTTTTTCATTATCAAAGATGAACCTTAATCCTGTGTGGTTAAGACTACTTTCGGATTTGTTTGAAAAGAGGTCGAAGCTTGGCATAATGGTCATTGGTTTCGATGTCATCATGGAGTGTATCTTCAAGGGAGAGGTCTAAGGCTTGACGGAGTTGTTGTTCAGCTTGGTCTTGTTTACCCAGTTCGATGAGAGCCCAAGCATGGTTTAGATAAATCGTGGGTGTGGGTTCAGGAAGACTGGCAGCCTTAGCATAGCAGCGTTCACCCTCTACCCAGTTACCTTGAAGTAAATAGAGGTACCCGAGGTTGTTCCAGTGCTGAAGATTCTCTGGGTCGAGGTCGGTGGCTTTTTTCGCGGCTTGAATGGCTAATTCATTTTGACCCTGTTGTTGGTGAATGTTGGCAAGGAGGCTCCATCCGTCAACATTTTTTTGGTCGAGTGCGAGGAGCTCGTTGGTGAGTTTTTCAGCTCGGCCATAATCTTCATCACTGAAGGCAATGACGGCACGTTGGAACAAATCGCTTTCTGATCCCATTGGTTGCACCACTCTGTATTCTTTCCGGTATTTCTTCCTCTTAAATGACTCTTAACAGAATCCTTGATTTTTGTAAGGAGACGTCAAGCTCTTAAAGTTCGGTGAAGATATTAACTCGAGAATATCCTATGTAGAATTAGGGCACAGGGTTCATTCAGGTGGCGTCTTCGTGGTCAGTATCCCGGTGTTAATTTCCAGCCCTCAGGGAGAGAAGAGTGAAACCTATGAACTTACCTCTGAGATGTTAGAAGAACTAACACGCGTCGGTTTTCGTACGAAAGTAGTGTTAACCCCCTCGATGAGTTTTGCTGCGTGTGGGGGTTGCCTTGCCTGTGAAAAGAACGATGACTGTATCGTCAAAGACGACGTTCAAACATTCCAAGAATCACTCCTGATCTCACCAGGTATTGTACTAGCAACTCCAGTATATTTGATGGGACCACCGGGACGCCTGAAGTGTTTACTGGATCGATTCTGGCCTTGGAGTCTTCGTCCTCGACTTTTCGGGAAATACGCAGCGCTGTTGGTGACGGCTGGAAGTTTTGGAGCCCTCAAAGTTTCGGAGTATTTAACTGCAATTCTCGAATCGTGGGGATACCGCGTTGTAAGCTCCGTTACTTCGCTAGTCAAAACTCGGGACGCAGCGGCAAAGCGGAAGAAAACATTGGTTGACAGTCGATTACTTGGTCGCCGGTTAATTGGAGCTATTGAGAAGAAAAAACGGATCGGATTGTCGTCCCAAGGAAAACGGCTCGTATCGAATATTTGGGGAATGATTCAGGATAATAAAGATGAGTTTGCATTATCCTATACTTATTGGCAAGAAAATGATATAGCCAATAAATTCGGTTTATAATTGTATAATTTTATTTCTTGTCTTCGTCGTCGGAGCTATCCAAACCCCTCATTTGCCGATATTTTGCATGACGTTCTTTATCCATCCGATCGAACCGTTTCTTAAATTCACGTTTCAAAAAAGATCGCATCACATAGTAGGTAATGCCAACGGCAAATCCGACACCAATACCAACCCAAATGAGAATCACAGCGAACATGAAGATGCCCAGTGCCATTGTGTGGAGACCCTGAAGTCGCAGAAGATGACTCACACCAAAGAGGGCAAGGCTAAGGATGATGATTCCGCCAAATAAGAAGATGATATCTCGGGTGCGGGATCGTTGGGGAGTTCCATCACTATCGTCACGTGGAACACGTCGGGGCGGTCGATAGTATTGAGCACTGGATATCACTTATCTCACCAGGGATATATCTTCCAACCCCCTCATGAGTTGTTAAATTTATTTGGGTAGCGGATTTGTTAGCTCAAAACTACAAAAAACATGAGAATTCTTGTTTTTTTCTCATACGCGAAAGCCTTTTCTGGGGTATGACTACATGAAATGCTAACCTCGTTCCTGGAGGACGACAAACTTTGGCTTACGAAAACTATGCTAAACTATTATCCTTTTGGGGTGCAATCATCGCCATAATTCTTGCCTTTATTTCCATCGCATTTTATGGGGTATCAATTGCACTTGCTGGAATCTGGGCTCCCTTTGTTCTTCCAAGCTACTTGATTAACATTGCCTTAGATGTTGTTGCACTAATTGCAGCGTTCTTAGTGTGGCGAAAGTATGTACCCATGCTAGAAACTAATTACCATGCAACTTGGATTCCCTTGGTTATCTTGGGTATCCTTTCTTGGGTGGCTTTTGGTGGTCTTCTCATTTTCATTGCTGGAATCTTAGTGGTTCTGGACAAAGAGAATGTGAAAGCGTAGAATCTAGCGGACACGAAGCTATCGAGAATCTAGCGAACAACCCGCTAGATTCCTCATCCTTTTTTTCTCCCAACCAGCTTGTTAATGAATAACCATGCTAATACAGAGTGTGTGGGTTGCTCTATGGAATTATTAGAGGTTGCTGACCATCTTGTGAAATTTGGTGCAATCCTTGGGATTGTGTTGGGACTGATCTCAACCTTCTTTTGGGCTTACGTCATACTACTTGGATTGGGGCTTCCAGTATTTGCTGTGAATTTCTATGAGTTGTTCATGCTGGTTGTTAGTTTGAGTGCCCTTCTTCTTTCCTATTTTGTGATGAGTCGTTTTTCGCAGCAAATTGACGCTGATCCTTCGCGATGGGCACTTTACCTTGTGGGTTTGGGTATTATCATTGCCATTGGTTCTTGGGGTGTAGCAGGATTGCTTATCGTCGTTGGTGCTATTCTGATTCTCATTGACGAAACAAGCTAGGATATGATGAATCATTCACAGCGTGAGTTTTTCATCCATAATAACTGCCGTAGGTCCAATACTGACTATCGCATCGTTTAGACTATGGGTGTAGCTCAGATTACTTCGATTGCGACCACCGATAACGCTACTGTCTCCTAAACCTAGGCTAATTGCCCCAGGAATAAGTTCGTCGAGGGATTGACCTAGGGGTGTGGAGGCATTGGGGTTGATTCCGAAAACAAAGCGTGTTAGCTGGTCTTTTGTGCCAGTTCCGGAACGAATTGCACGCTCAAAGGTCTTGTCTCCTTTCAATGCCCGAGTACCCGTGATTTGGCCTTTCTTGAAATCTAATCGTAGATTTTGAATTGTATCGCCAAGGTATGCTCGGGGCCAGTTGAACACAATGGTTCCTTCAGCGCTAGTGGCATCGATTGGAATTGAGATGGATCCTGCAGGAAGGTGAGCGATGACATTTTTCGATTTCAAGTCCGCTTGATCAATGATACCGTCGTCGATTCGAGGTGTACCTTGAGTCCGGAATCGGAGATCAGTCCCTTCACTCGAGCTTAGATGGATTTCGCGATGTTTCTGTAAAAGGGTTTGAATCCGTTGACCTAAATCTATCATAGCGGATTGGTTTGCGGTCATACACCGGTTATTTTCATTCATGATTTTCGAGTGTGAGATCCCATAGGTTTTTGCGGCTTGCTCTGTAAAGCCCGTGGTCCGGACAAAGAGTGTGCGGACACGATTCGAAAAAGCGGCTTCTAGCAATTGAGTGATTTGTCCAGTAACATGAAGCACTTTTCCTTTGTCAGCGGATTTAAAGATTCCTGGGTCGTTTGGTCCATCTAACACCACAAGGGCATTGGATTTCGACACTCCCGCAAGTAAATGCGTTGGTAATGTGGTCACCGCTTCTTGTGGGGCTTTTTTCAAGATATGGGTAAGCATCGTTTCGGTCATCACACTCAAAGTCGCTGAAGCGCCATGGAGTTGTGCCTGTTGAGCA
>JAEOSV010000129.1 GCA_016840185.1 Candidatus Hermodarchaeota archaeon
CAAGCCAAAGGGGGACATCGACCCACGGATACCAGTTTTCATACAATGATTCAATGAAGAACTGAGCGGGATTAGCATTGGGATTCCGTACCCATGTGATTTCACCGTTGGCACAGTTAATCACGGCAAAGCCAAGGAGCCGAAGATATGCGGATTGAGCATATTGCAGTTGCATTGGGTATCCACTAAATATTGGTACACAATAGTAGGCCTCCTGTTCGATTCGATCGAATACGAGATATGGATCGTGATCGGTATACATGAAAGGGAGCAGAATTGCTTGTGTCCGTAGTTGGATATCACGGTGCAAGAGGAGGTTCGCGGAGGGTTCATTGAAGGCTAACCAAGTAAAGCTCAAATCATCAACACTCCAAACCAGTTTCTTGAGGGCCAGTTCTGAGCCAGTTAGTATGTAGTCGGGTTCGCCTTCAAAACTATACACACCGGTCTCAGGAGCAATGTTTGTATCGACTAAGACAAACCCTTCGAATCCGTCGTTGAATTCCGAAGGAGGACTCTCACCATAATAGATGGGCATGTTGGCATTGACACCGAAGATACTATAGAATTGGCTTGCACTCAGGAATTCACCATTGGCACTACTTGCGTCCAGCGCAGAAGCGCCTTCCGCGTGTGTGTAGAGGATGTACTCCTTGTGGAAGTCATCTCGACTGGGTGGGGTGAGTGAATATGGGGTTATCCAGTATTCTCGTCCACCCACATAGACGATATCACTGTCTGATAGAGACATCCAGTTGGATATGGTCTGGCTTCTCATCTTGTTTCGACTAGCTTCAAAGTCCCAGAGTCTCGCGTGCCCAAGGACTTCTCCATCCGAGACCCCTGAATCATTGACTAAGACCTCATAGGGGAGTTCGCTAACATCTGGTCCGCCAGCCCAGTTCGTGAATTGAATTTCTTTAGTCACGAGTGGGTCCCAGTGCCAGGGCTCCCACATTTGACCCTGAATGGGACCAGCTACGAGGTATCCAGTAAAGATGGCTGGGCCAACTATCAGTGCAACTGTGACGATTCCCAAGCCTGTGTAAATCTTGCGATTCATTCGTGGGACTTCTCCGGCTCGACCGAATCGACCGAAGATGGTTAACCCAAAGGAGATGCCACAGACCACTGCGAAGAAAACGAATAAGATGAGGATTTGGAAAACGAAGAATTGGGTGCCAATATCGACTTCTATGTAAGGCACACCGAGTAGTATCCATAAAAGACCGAGAACCACGATGAAGGAAATTGAGGCTAAGACACGAACTTCTGGGTATTCGGTCGAGCGCCCTATGCGTCCGAAGTAATGGACGAGATCAAAGACGACACGAACACCGATTACAATGAGTAGTAAGGTCATGAACGTGAAGAAAATAGTGTATTGGACTTCGATGGTTGAGGTCAGGTTTGATACTACTTCCAGAGGGACCATGGGATTGAAGATGAGTTGAAAGACTTCAGGCACTTGACCCCAGTTCCCAACTCCTGAGGCGGAGCTCTGGAAGAGGAGTGCGACGTATCGCATATTTTCCGCAAAAATGAAGGTGAGTAGGAAATACGATCCGACAAATAGGAGGGCTTTCCAGCCGACAACCATGTACCAGGCTGGCACTCGCCTGTCACTAAGTCTATCACTCATATAGATGAGGTTCAAGGTTTTTGATTCCCAGGGTAATCCAACAAAGGTAATGATTATCGCCATGGGAACGCCAACAAAGAAAAGTAAGCCGTTGAGAGAGTAGGTGGCCCACCAGGACACACCTGCTTTGGTAAGATACATGACTTCCAGCATCTTCCAATCGAGGAACAGATTCTGAATGCCGATGGCTGAAACGGCTATTACTCCGATAATTATTGCTACGACGATGACTCCTACCAGAATCTTACGCCGAGATAAACCAATTGAAATGATACGTCGAGATTCATAACCCAAATCCAACACCTTTCAAGGAACACGTATTAGCGAGGTTCCTCTGGCATATCATAAGAAGTTTAGGTTTAAGACTTTTGAGTTACGGCTAGAGATAATGCTTGCAAAAGGGTTAAGTTCCACTATTTGAAATGGCTGGCAGAATCGGCAGGGATTATCATGCGACAGAAACTGGTCGTCTCCGTATCAGGTAAAGGTGGCGTGGGAAAAACCACCATCACCACGTTACTCCTTCGTTCATTGCTTAGTCACACCAAGCATCAGCTCCTTGTCGTAGATGCAGATCCTGTGATGAATCTGCCTGCGATGCTTAATGTCTCTATCGAGATGTCAGTGGGAGAGGCTGCAACACAGCTTCGTGAAGATATCGATGCTGGAGCAATTCCAGCCGCGTCCTCCAAGCAAGACCGATTGGAAGGGGAGGTATACGAAGCCTTGGTTGAGGGTGAGAAGTTTGATTTTCTTGCCATGGGTCGCACTGAAGGCGAAGGGTGTTACTGTTTTGTCAACCGAGTTCTTACTCAAATCCTTGATACAATCACAACGAACTATGATGTGACTCTCCTCGATATGGATGCAGGGCTCGAGCACCTAAGCCGTCGTACTGACCGTAATGTGGATGTTTTGATCATTGTCATCGATCCATCCAAAATGGCCTTTGATGCTGCCGTTCGTATCAAAGAACTAGCGAAGGAAGTCCATATCGAGTTCAAACGTATCTGGGTTATCGCCAACCGATTTCCTCCCTCCCTCATCGATGAAAACGCTGCAAACCTAGAACAACGACTCGCAGACGAAGGATTAACTCTAGTAGGAATTGTCCCGGCTGATGATCAAATTGCCGAGTTCAATCTCAAAGGAAAATCTCTCCTTAACCTCGAAGATGACCATCCGGCAGTTTTGGCAGTTGACGAAATCGCAAAACGGATTGGCCTTCTCAGTGAGGAACAGCTTTTGGAGCTTCTTGGACGTTCTTAACCGGCTGGTCATCAGTTTCAGTTTTTTCTTTAAAGAAAGAGCACTTTGAAGAAAAATCACAAGTCTTTTTTAAAGGGAAACTAAAGGAGTCCCGGATATTGAGGGTTTTCCGAAAGGTGAAATGAAAAGATGCCATCAGATGTGTACATAATCAAAGCAGACAAGCGAAGCAAAGCAATAACACAATTAATCGAACAATCCGACCTGAAACAATTCAACAAGAAACAAATCGCTCTCAAAGCGAATTACAATAGTGCCGATCCTTTCCCGGCACAAACCCATCTGGAGACCTTGAAAACAATCGTAAAAGGGCTTCAAAATGCCGGAGCTAAAGAGATTTTGATGGGTGAGCGAAGTGGCATGGGTAACACTCAAGAGGTTCTTGAAAAGAGCGGAGTTTTCGAGTTAGCAAAGAAAATCAAACTGAAGGTTCAAGTACTCAATGACTTACCTCTCTCCGGTTGGTTACATTGTGATGTCGAAGGTTCCCATTGGGATCGAGGATTTCTCTTTGCCCGTTTGTTCATTGATGCAGATGCCATTGTTCAAACCTGTTGCTTAAAGACGCACATGTTTGGTGGACACTTTACCCTATCATTGAAGAATTCGGTAGGAATGGTTGCTCGATACAATCCTCAAGACGGGTACGATTACATGGGTGAACTCCATGGGTCTCCACACCAACGGGAAATGATTGCTGAAATCAATACCGCCTACGAACCCGCCTTCATTCTCATGGACGGTTCAACAGCTTTTGTCAAAGGCGGTCCTGCCATGGGTGATGAAACCCAACCAAACGTATTCCTTGCAGGGACAGACCGTTTAGCCATTGATTCCGTGGGTGTAGCGATTCTTCGTCACTATGGGACGACACCCGAGGTTGAGAAAGGAACTATTTTTGAACAAGCTCAACTCATTCGCGCAGCAGAACTAGGATTAGGTGCAACCACTCTGAGAGATATTAAACTCCATCCGCTTGACGAACACTCAGAGAAGCTAAGCGAAGATATCATTGCCCAATTTGCTAAGTAACCATCTAACTAGAATCAAATCTTTTGTTGTTTTCGAAACCCACGGAGTTGTTCGATGACTTCCTCTTCTGAGACATCGTACCAATTTTGATACGCATCAGCTACCGCAAACACAAACCCTGTTCCTATATGAGGACAAATCAGTTCATCAGCTATAGGCTGTACTTTGGCTACAGCGCTTGCTGAAGCGGTAGGCACTGCTACGATTATTTTTTGCGAACATACTTGTTGGACGGATTGAATCGCTGCCAACATTGTATATCCGGAAGCCAGGCCATCATCTACAAGCACAACAATTCGATTTTCAGGAGAAAACAAACCCACCAATCCTTCGAAAGCGTTTTTGCGTTGGTCGATCTGATTTTTGGTTTCCTGAATTACTTGTTGAATCTCGGCTTCGGTCAATTCAATTCTATCGACCAAGGGTTGATTGAGGATTACTGTTCCCAGTGATGTTATTGCTCCAAATCCCGCTTCAGGATTAAAGGGAATTTGTAGTTTTCTCACAATAAGTAAGTCTACATCGGTATTCAACACACGTGCGATGGGGAGAGCAACAGCGAGTCCCCCATTAGGAATTGCTAGAACCAATGGTGGCGTGCGAAAATCCTGCTCTTGAAGTAATTTTCCTAACAAGTTTCCGGCTGCAAATCGATTCTGGTATTGTGCACCCATCCATGAACACCATGAACCTTGATTTCATCTAGCTAAGGAGACATAATCCCCTAAATATTCATGATATAATCGTAGATGCCTCTAATCATCAGAGCTTTTTTGAGGGAGAAGGCAACTGTTCAACCAGTATATACTCTCGTTATGTACGGAGCTTGAAATCCATGGAAGTACGTAAGGTTATGCGTTTAGGGATGTCTTCCCTTGTTGTTTCAGTCCCCAAGGAATGGGCAGATAAATATTCACTCGATCAAGAAAGCCGACTCGTGCTCATCCCCCAATCCGATGGAAGCATCGCCCTTTACCCTCAAACCATTCCTCGCGAAAAACCTCGGACAATAACTCTCAAAACGAAACCCGATGATACACCAGGTCTTCTCGAGCAACGAATGATTGCCGCCTATCTCACTGACTTTGATGAAATCCACATTCAATCAGAAGGTGTCATTTCATCAGAGCAACGAGACCGATTACGCGGATATCTTCGACTCCTTACTGGCTACCAAATTATGGAATCAAGCTCGAGCCATTTATTGATTCTCAATGTTGCACGAGTGTCCGAAATGGACGTTGAACGTGCACTTTACAGAGCACACACCATCGCTACTTCCATGCTCAAAGACGCCCTCAAAGCCCTTCAGGCCCGTGATACTAATATGGCTCGCACTGTAATCGGCCTCGATGAAGATGTCAACCAATTTTACTACCTGGTCAACAAACAGCTTCGACGGGCACTCCTTGATCCAAACGTTATGAGTCGCATTAACATCACAGCCATCGATGCTCTAAACTACACCATGGTGCTTCATGCCATCCATTCAGCAGCGCAAGCCTCCAAAGCCATCGCCAATGCATTACTCACCCTGGGCGACCAAGATTGCCCACCAGAGATTCTTAAACTCGCCCTTCGAAACGGGCAATTCGCCACTCGGCTCTTTGAAGACTCGGCGAAAGCCTTCCTTACCCGTGATGATACCCTCGCCAATGAAGTCATCAATAAAGGTGGCTCCTGTCCACCCATGCGCCAACAAGCCGAACGCCTCATGGAACGCCACCTCGTAAAAATCTGCGAAGAAATGCTTCCCACCCTTACACCAGAGGCTTGCACACTCTTTGGTCCACGGCAAGTAGCCCTTACCGTCCTTGAACAAGTCTTCCAAAGCAACAGCCAAATTGCCGTTGCAGCCGCAACCATCGCTGAACGAGCCATTTGGCGAACCCTTGAAACACAACAACCCCCAGGAAAAATTACGAAACCCAAGAGAAAATCCAAACCTAAAGCCAAAAAATCGAAGAAAGCAGAAAAGTGAATTACTAATATTGGAACAAGTTGAATAGGTTTGTGAGTGTTTATGGTAGAGGAACAGAATGCCAAGCTAACATCTTTAAGAATATTTCCAAAATGCCCGTTCTATAAATCGGTAGTAGTTATCGTTTTGACAATAGCGCTGATCACTTTTGGGACCATCGGAATCTATTTTCTTAATTTCTGGGCATCCTTGGTGTATTTGATCTATTCTTCTTTGTATTACTTTCTAGCCATGCCAGTATGGCATTGTCAATACTGCTACTACAAAATCAAAGGTACTTCAACAGAGGATAAAACTGATGAGAGATTATTACCGAAGGATGAATGGAAAGAATCGTACTTAACGAAGCATGTTGTTTGTGCGAAAAAGTGGGGATACAATTTCTTCATCATCTGGTTTGTACCTATTATCCTAATTGCCATTTCGTTCTTTCTGAATTTTTCCATATTCGCCGTATTATCGTTGGTTGGCTTTCTTGGTGCGCTGGGGTCGATTTATTCCTACACGAGGAAGAAAGTCTGTACAAATTGTGTTATCATGGAAGAATGCCATGCTGCCTTTTGAACCAAAATGAAAAGCACTATGACCACCAAAGGCACCTAGCGCCTTTAGATAGCCCATTATTTTCGAGAAAGTTGTCACGAGTGAGTACTGTTGCTTTTCTAATTCTAGTTTAAATAACCTAGATGAACATCCAAGGCGAATATCTTTACATTTGTCAATAGTTACAGCGCAGCGTGTTAAAGGCTTATATATATCCATTGTATATATGATATCAGTAAGGGCAGTATCAGAAATTAACGATTCGGCCCTTGGTTGGGATTAAAATGAGTGAAGGATTACGAAAGGTCGTGGGTTTAATTCCCCAGGACCAACGCGAACCTGTTTCCACAGCACTCCTTGATCTGTTGCTAAAGACTAAAGCTGCAAAGAACGTTCCGGCTCGGGAAGCAAAGATGGTGTTGCATCTGATGATGCGGGATCTAACTGCCACCGAGATGGGTTTGGAAACCCTTTTCACCTGTGCACTTCGTGCTGAACCGGTGAAAACCCTCGACGTCATCGGTGACGTTCTCGGTGGCGCAATGGCAGCAGAAGAAGTTGTCAAGGCCTTATCCACCTTGACCGTGACGCAATAACCACAGGCGTCTTGCTGAGTGCCTCAAGGGATTTCCACACATCGGCGGGCCCCCTCGATGATGGACCCGCTGGTGAAATCTTTTTCTGGTTTTAGGCTTGTTTTACTTTGAAGTCGGAGTGAAATAGCTATTTATACAGACGCGTTCGTGAATTACTGGGATTTCTGTTGATCAGGCTGGGCACGGCAGGATGGAAGTATGAAGATTGGGTCGGTAGTTTCTACCCTTCAAAGAAACATCAGTTCACATATTTTAGCAAAATCTTCAATACTGCGGAAATCAACTCGACCTTCTATACCTTCCCAAGCCGAAAAGTAGTCGAAATTTGGGCTCGTGCACCTGAGGATTTCATTTTTACTGCGAAGGTGCCACAAGAGATCACTCACAAACTCCGGCTTAACGTGACTAAAGGCGCTGATCAACGCATGCAAGATTATCTTCAGTTAATGAAACCCATACGTGAAGCCAATCGGTTAGGACCCCTTCTTGTCCAATTACCACCATCTTTTGAATACGACCATTTCGGGGTTTTAGAGAACTTCTTGCAGACACTTCCTGACGAATGGGAATACGCCGTCGAGTTTCGTCATCTTTCGTGGATGCAGGATGACACATTTGAACTACTCCGACGTTTTCAAGTTGCTTATTGTATTGTGGATGAGCCGCTACTTCCTCCCCGTGTCGAGATTACGGCGCCTTTCACGTATATTCGTTGGCATGGACATGGAAAGAAGCTCTGGTATTATTACTTATACAATCAAGAGGAGTTAGAGGCATGGGTGCCTAAAGTTCAAAACAGCATAAAGCAGGCACCCAACGGCGTCTTCGGGTATTTTAATAATCACTGGCATGGTTTTGCTGCTCGGAATTGTGTTGAAATGATAGAGCTCCTGGGAATGTCTCATCGCATGCCTAAGCATGTCCGTGACCGGGTGAACCGCGTAACCGATCAACGAATCAAAAGTAAGCCCATGCAGCAAACCGCCTTGACCGAGTTCTCAAAGAAATAGATTCCAAACAGTGGTTATGCATCTATGTTTTTGTTTCAGGTGCAGGTTTGGGATTGAATTTGGAGTAGCGATAGGCTGGAATCCCGAACATACCTCCTGCAAAGAGCATGCTGAAGGCTAGTATAAGATAATCATAGCCAAAAGGATCGGGACCAAAGATGCCTTGAAGGCGTACGAAAATCAAGATGATTGCAAAGACCACGGCAGCTTGAATTACGTACATGAGGCTGATTGACTGTTTTCTCCGAGTGTCATAGTAGTAGCTGAAGGCTAGTGTAATGCCATAAAATAGTCCGAGACCAACACACCAGAGAAGATTGAAAATCAACCCATAATATACCATGACACAGAATAACACCGCCATAAGAATCGTAAGTATAACGAAAGTTGGAGTCCAAAGTCTCTGCTTCTTCCCTTCAGGTTCTTCCATTTCTTATTACCTCGTTGAGTTGTCTCTCAGATTGTTTAGGTGAAACCTAAACGGGAACACGGAGCACACCATAACCTGTGAGCCATAGACCAATGAGTATTATAATACGTCCCATGGTGATAACTTGACAAATAGGAATCACTCGGGTTTCGAGAAGCCCACCGATGAGCAACAGGAGTAAACCCAATAACACTATGAATGGCACAAACTTGGATTCATAGCCTTTGAACTTACGATAAAAGAAGTCAATAGCTAACCCAACGAAGAAGGTCAGAGAAAGACCAACAGCGAAGATAACAATAAGATCAGGACGAACATCGGTGATGAGCCCAGAACACACCCATTCAGCGGTGGACGGATTCGCTAACAGTAAGACATCTAGTGTTACAATGAGCCATGGGATGAAAAATAGAATAATCCCCCATTTTCGAGTTTCAAGCCACACTGGATAGGCAAGGAGAACACCCCAAATGCCAATGAGGGAAACACCAAACATAAAGAGAATCCAGAATCCTTGCCAATACGGAAATATTAGAGCTATACCAGGATGCGTTGGGAAGAATGCTGCACGATACGTCCATACGGCATGAGCGGCCCCAAAGAACATGATAGCTAATCCGAACACGATCGTTGGGCGTCGTTCAGGACATCCTTGCTTCGAAGCGCGATAAAGAATGAAAAGACCAAGAAGGAAAGTTGAAATTGTGAAGGCAATACCGATGCTAAATGTGAAGGCATTTGCCAAGATGTATTGAACCATGAGAATTCCTCACAGGGCAGTGGTTCCACGTCACTCCTATAAAACGTTGACTAAATCAGTCTATGAGACCCATGATTACTTTTAAAGGTCAGTGGTGATGGTGATTCGTGTTTAGGTTTTGTCCACTTCTTTGAATTTGAGAAAGAGAAGGTGTCCGTACAGCGATTATGCACCTGTACGGAGTTATGAAGACTGATGGGTGCGTTTTCAACGCATTACAAGGTTTGCCAGACGATATCCGAACCAAAGGAGGATGACTCCGACAAGGACAAGGGCTCGAACGGCAATCACTGGATAGGTTAAAGGTGAGATGAAAAGGAGTGCAAATTCAACAAGCACTCCAAGAAAGATGAACAAGAGGCCTAGCCAAATTGACATATCCTTTATCATGACTCGTGTACCCAAACCGCGCCGTGTTCGCATGTATAAGAAGTAGGAAATGAGCGGGATAAGACCCATGTAAATTACTGTGCATACTACTGTAATCACTGTGAATCCAATGCCATAATAGGTTGAAAGATTCGGCGCAATCCACGTAACGAATCCATGAATTACGGTATTGGGATGTGTGAGTGCTGCGGGCCATAAAAGTGCTGCAAATCCAGCCAATCCGATGAGAGGAAGGAAAGCTCCATATTGTGATCGCCCCGACCAGTATTCTTTGTTATAGATGCGGATCACCCAGAAGACCATGAAAAAGGCGGAGATTCCAAGAAAGAGTCCCCATTGAACAGACCAACCTTGAAGCATGAGATATGTGGCATCAGGGATAGCAACTATTGCTCGTAAACCGATTGTGAGATATCCTAACGCCAAAAAGATCAACATGAAAACTGCGTATAAAATGAGAGTTCGATCCTGTTCAGGTCTGAGGATGTACTCAATGAATAGAAGCAGCCCAAAGAGGAGCGCGATGATGAATATTCCTAAACTGACGCCAGCGTCTAAATAAATTGACAGGTTATAACCTCCGGAAGCAAGACTCCGATTAAAGATTTATAAAAATGTAGCTTTTGTGACGATTTTTCTCAAACGATAATTATTACCTTTCATTTTTTATTGAGAACCCAGTAATGTTATGCTATTCCTATCAAAGGAGGACATTGTATGGCATCGAAGCTTCGCTTTGCAGTTGAATTTGTACCACAAGAAGCGTACTGGCAAACAACAGCCTTGGGTATTTTAGCTGAAAAATATGGATTCGATTTTTGCTGGATAACCGATCATTTCAACAATCGGTCAGTTTACGTTATTCTAAGTTTACTTGCGAATTACACGGATTCAATCATGATTGGACCAGGTGTGACCAACCCCTATCTAATCAACCCAGTACAGACAGCTTCAACACTAATGTCATTAGACAACCTTTCTGGCGGTCGAGCGATTTTAGGAATTGGGGCCGGAGATAAAATCACACTCAACCTCTTAGGAATCGAGAGACGGAAACCACTAACCGCGGTAAGAGAAAGCACACAAATATTCCGCACCATCTTTGACACCGGGAAGATCAAGGACTTTGAAGGAACCGTTTTTTCAGTGGAGAAAGCAAAAGTCGCCTTTGAAAAAACTGGCGACCTTCCAATTTACATCGGCGCACAAGGACCCAAAATGCTCCAACTCGCCGGTGCAAAGGGCCAAGGTGTATTGGTAAATGCGTCTCATCCCGTCGATTTTGAGTTTGCTATGAAACAAATCAAGAAAGGCGTAAAGGATGCACAACGAAAGTTGTCCGACGTTGATGTTTCTGCCTATGCAAGTGTTTCAGTTGCACAAAAGATGGAGAAGGCAACCAAGGCGGCTACTCCTGTTGTTGCCTTCATCGTGGCTGGATCTCCTCCTGTGGTTCTTGAACGACATGGGATTTCACCTGAAAGTGTTGAACCCATTGCGCAAGGGCTTGGTAAGGGTGACTTCCCTGCAGCCTTTGGAGCCGTCACGGATGCGATGCTCGATGCATTCTGTATACGGGGAACACCGGCTGAGTGCACTGAGAAAATCAAAGCATTACAGAAAGTGGGTATAACTCAATTCGTCTTTGGTTCACCGATAGGACCAAAGAAACGGATATCAATGGAGCTAGCTAGTAAAGATATCTTACCTCACTTCAAATAAACCAAAATTCACTTCTCTGCCCTTTCATCCCTTGAAAGGAATTGGCTGAATCGTTTACAGATCCTGTTCCACGTAAGCTTGCCAGGAGAGTGTGGGCGCATCTGATTCATCAGCTGAGAGGGCTAACGATGTGACCTTCTTTCGGGTGACTCGACCATCGATAAGGGTTTCCATAAAGACAGTGAGGTAGTGGATATCGCGTTTGTTCTTATCCTTGCGCGTTTCTATGACCTTGATTAGTTTGAACGCGTGGTCGGGTAATCCGGGTACTGTGCTGGTCTGTGATGTGATTAAGGGCGAACTCATACAAAATCCCTCAAATATATATTAATTCTGTATAACATATATAGCTTGGGGCAATACAGAAAATACCCTCCAACCCCAATCAAATAATAATTATTATTTAATATGTATATACGCTTTTAAGCCGAATTATACAAAAAATCGACAGGAGACGAATGCACTCGAAGCGGTTCTAGAGGACCTTCGCAACGGCAAGTAACCGATAGGTTGTAAGAGAGGCAAGGTGAGCGTGAGCCTCAGCATCAAGATAAGCTGCCGCAGAGCCATCAAGGTAGATCCTTGCTCGGGCCGGGAACTCATCGTCGGCTTTCCAAATCGAATAGGTGTAGGGGACGAGAGGTAGACCCGGAATGGTGTAGGCGAGATCTCCTACAGTTGCAGGGGTACCGTTAAGGCGTTTCGCTGCTTCCTCAAAGACTTCTGGAGTTCCACTGAGGTGTTTCTCGATAGGTTTGACAGCACGACCCTCAAAAACCGAGGCGTAGACACGACCTCCCGAAATTTGTTTGTAGCTAATGTAATCCTTGGTGAGTGGTGTTTCTTCCGCCTTCGCATACTGGTTGAGTAGAAAAAAGATGTATTCGAATTTCGGGTCGAACGATTTATTCTGAGTGAGATCAGTGATGCTGCCATCGGCTAGATTTACTTCTAAATCAAGGAAACGCAGTGTGTCGCCTTTAGGGAACCCAAGACGTCCTGGAAGCGTAAGCATCTTGTCTTTGCAGTTTTTCCAAGTCCACAGATCAAAACCTTCCATTTTGGCCATGCTACCGATCACATCCTTTCTAAATCGAGCCTGAGTATCGTTATCAAGTGGATGTTTTATGTTTAACTCTCTTCCAGATGGGCTTTTCGCAACGTTTTCCTTGGTTTCGCGTGGTTTCCCGATATCTTTAAGGCGTGATTTGGCGCGATAGTAGTCTATCTGAGGTTCGAGATGTAAGCTGGTATGGCGAGAACTACAGTCCATGATGCAAATCACGAAGAAATATTGCGTGAAATCATTGCAGAACTTGACCAGCGGAGTGGAATCAAGGGATGGGCAATCATTAGCCAAGAGGGCTTGCTAATTGAACACCGCATGCCCCCTAGCGTCAACCCCCATTTACTGGCTGGAAACGCTGCCGCACTCGCCCATTCTGCACAAGTTGTCATAGGACAAACTGATTCGGGCCCCATGAACCAAGTGCTACTCGATGGAGAAAAACAATTTATAATTCTAGTTGGCGGGGAACAACATCTCATCTTTCTTGTCATGGCTGACCAAAAGTCCGATCTCAAGCCCTTGGGTGAATACCTTGCTTCAGCTGCTAGCCGTTTTCAATCTCAAAGCTAGATTTCAAGGTTATTTTTCTAAAAAGTCGATTTTGATGCCGGAATCCTTGAGCATTTGAATCCCATCTTCATCAGGATATTTTCGTTTGACAAACACCTGTTTGATTCCGGCGTTGATCAGCATTTTTGCACATATCGTGCATGGTGAATGAGTTACATACAGGGTCGCGTCACGGCTACTCACACCATGTAAAGCACACTGGATAATCGCATTCTGCTCTGCGTGAACCCCACGACATAACTCGTGTCGTTCACCGGGTTTCACTCCCGCTTTTAACCGTAAACAGGTTTCTGTGGTACAGTGTTTTGTATTCATTGGAGTACCGTTGTATCCTGTTGCGAGAATGTGTTTATTGCGAACAAGAACAGCCCCCACCTGCCGTCGAACACACGTGGAGCGAGTTGCAGCCAGCTCAGCAAACTGAATGAAGTATTCATCGATTGTCGGTCGAAGCCGTTCTAACCCCGGTTGGTCTTTCGCAGGAACTAGGCCGTTGTTTGCGGGTGTTTTCGGGTCCGTCATCGTGGTGGCATCTCTTGTATATCCTGGTCCTTATTGTCCTTACCCTTTCCTAAGTTTTCGTTTCAACATAGCTTCAACAAAAGACTCGTAAATTGGATGCGGTTTGTCCGGTCGTGAGCAGTATTCAGGGTGATACTGAACCCCCACCATCCAGAATTTATTATCCATCTCAATGGCATTGATAATCTCACCAGCCTTATCAGTAGCAGAGATGACTAAACCAGCTTCCTTGGCTTTCTTAGCAGGATCCCACATCAAATGATAGCGATGTCGGAATCGTTCGCGAACCTTCGCTTTCTTGTAAATACTACGCAACTTGGTAGATGATTTGATATGCACCGAATGTCCTGCTAGACGCATTGTTCCTCCCTTTTCTTCGATTGCCCTTTGCTCCGGGAGAAAATCAACAACTGGAAAAGGTGTTTTGGGATCGAGCTCAGTGCTATTCGCCTTCTTCATTCCCAGAGCGTAACGACAGAGTGCGACAAACAAGAGCTGTGCTCCAAAACAAATCCCAAGAAATGGCCAATCCTCTTCAACCGCGGTCCAAGCGGCACGAATCATACCCTCGGTACCACGAATCCCAAAACCGGGTGTCAACAGAATGCCATCATATGCTTGTAGTATAGATTTTGCATTCTCAGCTATTTCGAGCTGTTCTGCATCGACCACATCAATAGCTACTTTTGCGCCTTGATGGGCACCGGCATGCCGTAATGCTTCATTGATACTTACATACGTATCAGCCATGGCCACATACTTACCCGGCATGGCAATCCGAAGCAGAGTGGAGGGTTCCATGAACTGGTCCACAACCTGTCGCCAGACCGCCATCCCAGCAGGCGGTCTTGCCATCATTTCTAAGCGCTGGAGAATAATAGCATCGAGCCCCTCCTCATAGAACTTAAGAGGCAATTCATAGATTTCTTCCAAGTCCGGATTGGAAATTACTGCCTCCTGGACGACATTACTGTGAAGGGCAATTTTTCGACGGGCTTCATCAGTTAATGAAACTTGACTTCGTGCAATAATCACATCCGGTTGCAATCCCAAAGCCTGTAATTGCTTCACCGAATGCTGCGTGGGTTTAGTCTTGAGTTCACCAACCGTAGGTAGCAAGGGCACTAAAGTGACATGAACCAATAACGTATCACAGGATTGCTCCTCAAGTCGGAACTGCCGAATTGCTTCTAAAAAGGGTGCAGCCTCAATGTCACCCACAGTTCCGCCAATTTCCACCATTACAACATCTAAATCCTTTCCAGCCGCTCCAATATCCCGTAATCGCCGTTTAATCTCATCCGTAATATGGGGGATAATCTGAACGGTTTTCCCTAAAAACGTCCCCAAACGCTCCTGCAAAATCACACTAAGGTAAACCTGGCCAGAGGTGATGTTATTCCGAGGATGAATCGCGCGACCAATGAATCGTTCATAAGTACCAAAATCTTGGTCAACTTCTGCAGATGTATAATGGAAACTAGGTGCAGGGTTAAATTCGAAGACCTGATCAGTGATGAATGGTTCACCGTGTTCAACGGGATTCAAGGTACCCGGATCCACATTGAGGTACGGATCAATCTTCACAAGATCTATCTCATAACCTCGAAACTGTAACAGTTTAGCGATGCTCGCGGTGGTATGGCCTTTCCCGATTCCTGACAAGACACCGCCTGTTACAAAAATAAACTTAGGCATATTTCCTCCTTTACGAACCACTACATAAGCCTAGCGGTGAGTGAGGTGGTGAGCTACCAACTTGTTTTTAGTAATCCTTCCATCTCTCAGTGCGCCTGTACTCATTTTTCCTAGTATCCATTAACTTTTTATATCTGTACCAATCGATATACATAGCGTGGCAAGGTATCTTGTGTAACGAGATTCTTTGTCTATCAAGGCGAACGGTCTCGCACACGAATACTAGCCTGCCACCATAACAACCGCTCTCAGGCGGAGAACAACAATGCCGAAACAAAAACTACCTGAAAAATGGGAAAGTGACGTACGCAGAGGTCTCTTACGACTCCTTGTCCTAGCCGTCATCAAGGAATCAACCTCTACCTTCGGTTACGCCATTGCCCAAAGCATCCGCGAGCGCACAGCTGATCGGCTCATCGTTCAAGATGGCACCCTCTATCCGTTGCTCCGCCGTATCGAAGAACAAAAATTGGTCCGCAGCACCTGGGACGTATCAGGTGAACGACCACGAAAATACTACCAGCTCACGGCAGCTGGGGACAAACAGCTTCTAGCCATGCTAGAATTCTGGAATGACCTAGTCATTTCATTGGACCCGCTCTTCCGTGGTATCGCGGCGGGGCGTGAAGCGAATGGTGATTATCAAGAACAAGTACTGTTCTGTACTTCCTGCGGAAACCAAGTGTACCCTGGAGCAATCTACTGTGCAAACTGCGGAGCGGAAATCTCAGAAAGTGATTTGAATGTCTAACAATCCTAAG
>JAEOSV010000130.1 GCA_016840185.1 Candidatus Hermodarchaeota archaeon
CCTGAGGAACAGCTTCAAGCTACCTTTTCACAGGCAATAATGAGACAACTTTTCGAAGGAGATCCAATAGCTGTAGCGTTAATGCATACCCGTCGAAAATTAGCTGCCCGGGGACCATCACCACATAGCTGGTTAGGCTATAGTCTGTGTGGGAATCCCTTCCCAAGCATCATTTGAAAATGCCTATTACCTCAGATGAAAAATGTATCTATCAAGATGATTAAGCAATCATACGTAGCATGTGCAGCAATAGGACCAGCAAGTCGACGGCCCCGCCATTGGAAGAGTAACCCCAAAACTATTCCCCCAATGGTATGTAAAACTCCGATCAATGGATTTAGATGTGCAAGCCCAAAAATTATCGAAGCAACCAATAAACCTCCTATTCGACCATAGTGAGCATCTAAGGAATTTTGTACAAACCCACGAAACAGAAATTCTTCAGCTGGAGCAATTACCAATATTATCGAAAGACAAAGCATGCCGACCCAAAATAGTTCAGTAGGAGTTGGAGGCACCGGTGGTGGACCAGCCCCCGGACCTAGAAGCTCATAGAGGTCAAGAAGGAGAATTAGAGGGACCATGGCAACTCCGACGGCAATCCCCAATAGTAAGTCCTTTGACATTGTAAGAAATCCGCCTGACGTGACTCCGAGTTTATCCCGTTTTACTTTGAGGCTTTTCACGAACGCCCAAGGTATTATTACAAAAACAACTTCGCTGAGGGTCAGTATAAAGATAAAGGCGGGGTCAAGCATTACGATTTCAATTTCTAGCAGAGGAATGCCCCAGAAGACGAGGTAGTAGAAGAGGATGGCTATGGTGATGAGTAGGGAGACGCCATAGGTAAGAATGGTGATTAGATAGGTAGATTTTGGCGTCCATGGCCACAGAGGAGTTTGGGTTTCACTGATTGACCAAGTGAGTTCTGCGCCGCAGGTTTCACAGAATGTGGTTGGGGAAGTTACTGGAGAAGCGCAATAGGGACAGTATCGGGTGGGATAGCGCTTATCACTCATTGTCCTTCCTCCTGCTTTGGTCTGAATGCATAAACTGGTGGCAGTTCGGGCAAGTAAATTCGATTTCTGCTAGTGTCATTTCAGGTTCGGTAGATGCTACAACACTATGTAAGCGATCTTTTCGGCAGGATCCAAATCGGTGCATTGAAACCTGACAATGAGGACAGTCGATATACCCGGACCATCCAATCGATTTTCCACAGGTTATGCAAATCCGTTTTGTTGATGAGATGGCGAGAGCGGCAGCGATGGTACAGACTCCAGGTGGAAGCGAAATAACTCCCAAAACCAGGAGACCGAGACGAATCATGGATTCGCCTTTTTGACGATGTAGAAAATAGGCAAAAAGACCCAAGCCAACCATTGTCATGAGTTGAATTGCAGCAATCAGTTGTGGTGTCCAAAGGTAAACAGGAGCTGCAAAGAAGAGAAAGATAACTGCAAATATCGCAGAAATCACCATCTGAGTTCCAACTAACCAATAAACGAGATTTGGAACATATGCAGGTTCAGTGTAAGGAACTGGGAGTGTTTCTGGTGAAATTACCAAGTTGAGGTTGAACTCACATGATGGGCAATAATCGGGTAGTTCTCGTGGAGACTCTTTTAGACGTTCTCCACAGAGAGGACATGCTTTGAGAACTCGTTTCGGTTGGTCCTTTGCGGACGCAGCTGGGTCCCCCATATCCTGACATCTTAGAATGTCCTCAGGAAAAGGCTTTCCGTTCCTAACTAAGCCAATTAGCTGAGTAGTGTTCAAAACCCGACATCTTAAAGGGTTCAGTAGTTCAAGCATGTGCAAGGTGAATACGAGACATGGTGGTTGTTGATCATGAAACCCTCTTAGCTCTCATTTCCCAGCAAAACCTTGTCACCAACATGATTGATCAAACAGTTCAAGTGTCACCCAATGGCGTAGAATTAACCCTTCACAAGATTTTCACCTTCAAGGAACCGGGAACCGTTGATTTTTCCAATCAAGCGCGACATATACCTGAATATGAGGAACTGTCTCAGAAAAAAGACCAATATGCCCTAAAACCAGGAACCTATCTGGTCACGTATAATGAAACCGTCAAAATTCCTAAGAATATGATAGCAATTGGACGCCCACGGTCGTCTTTACTCCGATCAGGCGTAACCATCGAATCAGCTGTGTGGGATGCAGGCTATGAAGGACGATCCCGAGGATTGCTGACTGTATATAATCCACATGGTTTCACCGTAAAGCAAAATGCCCGATTGCTCCATTTAGTCTTCTTTATGTTACTGCAAGAAACACAGTCCTATGAGGGTGACTATCAGGGAGAGAGCTAACGGTTGCTAAGAAAAGTGAATGTGCTAGTAACTGGTCTTCCTGGTTGTGGGAAAAGTACACTTGTTAACCGGTTTGTTGCGGCAGCACACAAAAGAGGAATCAAAGTTGGTGGAATTAGTACTCCGGAATTCCGTTTACCTTCTGGAAAACGTGGTGGATTTCTCATTCAGGATGTTGTCACTGGAAAAGAGAAAGTCATGGCGTCTGTTGAACTATCTAGCCCTGTGAGTGTGGGTCGGTATGGAGTAGACTTGGAAGCCATTTTGGATGTGGGAGTAACAGCAATAAATTCGGCAATTGTTGAAGCCGATTTAGTAGTTATTGATGAAATCGGGAAAATGGAACTGGCGGTTCCCGAATTCTCCACCAGTGTTTTGAACGCATTGGATTCATCGAAGCCGGTCCTTGGAACAATTGGAATGCGGCTTAAAACTCCCTTTACAATTGATCTTAAGAATCGGTCAGATGTTTCCTTACTTATTTTAACGGTAGAAAATCGGAGTCAAATCTACAAGGAAATCGAAACCCTTGTGGTCCTATAAAGAGAAGAGAGGACCAAAGCTAGCGCGCTTTTGTCGGGTGATAGACAATGTAGAATGATGTCAAGAGTAGAGCAACACTGATTCCTATAGCAACGAGGCCATTGATGAGTAAATCAAGCATCAATGGGTTAATGAAGAAGACTTGGATGTAGATGGCAGTATTAGGGAGAACCATAAGCATGAGAAGGAAACTCATAAACAATGGGAAGCGGCGCATTCGGAAATGCGGTTTGCGTTTCTGCGTTTCGACGTAGATTATGAGAAGACTACCCGAGAGAATTAACCCTAATGCGGAGAGGAGGAGAGGCATGAGGGTGAAAAGATCCACATTGCGAAGGAATGGTACAAGCACCCAAGACATTTGATAAGCACCGAAAGCGAGTCCAAAGAGTGCCGTAAATTTCAGAAGAATTGGACCGATGGTATCTGAGTTCACGCCATGCTCGCTTTTTACTACTTCCCGTTGCACAAGCAGTGATTCAATGAGAATGATAATGCCAATCACCAGAAAGAAGAACGCTCTCAGCCATACTCCGGTTAGTTGGTTTGTTAGAGTGAAATAAGGGAACCACGTGAAGTAGATTCCAAAAATGAGTGAGAGAACTCCGATTCCGAACAGGAAAGCCCACCCAACATAGTGTTGCCCAGGTTTGAACACGTCATCGAAAATGAGAATACCTGTGGCAATTACAATAGCCGCAAATATTGCATAGACCATGTATTCAGGTGGAATGAGCCAATTGGTGAAGTATCGATAGAGCCGATACCCCGCAAAGGCATAAATGATGAGAGCCGTGAGTTGGAGCAGCCGTGATATGAGATTGGTATGCTTTGCCAATGTGTGCACCACGCGGTGTGAAGATTTGTGAAGGAGCCCATTAGGTTAGGCGCAGAGGTTGAGACCGAACCCTTCAATTACTTTAGGTATCTCATATTATAATCTTAGTGGAGTCATCACCACTATCCAGTTTTTGGAAGCCAATCCGCAAGAATTTCAAATTCAAAGGACACACAAGGCGCTTCAATCCCGAAATTTTGTAAAACGGCGGGATGTATTTCACCCAGTGTTCCCAGACGATGCCCCTCAATGTAGAGGTGTGCCACGCGCCCCTTAATGAATGAGGGCGTCGATGCTTTTGTGACCTTGCCTTTGAGTCCAAGATTGTCTAAGAGAGTGAACAGTTCGGCTTTCATTGCGGTGATATCCACTCGGGAATTGACCATCGCGGCGGCTAGATGAGATGTTGTATTGGTGCAGGTTTCAGCGTTGGAATCGACCGTGACAATGGATCCTAATTCGAAAATCCGGTGGGGTAGTTCATGAGCAGTGTTTTCTCCAAGGAAGGATAGTAATCCAGGTAATAATTGATTCCGCGCAACATGATATTCCAAAGATTTGGGATTGGCAATTTCAACAACGATTTTTTTAGGGCGATTCATTTTTTCAAATAGAATGCGCGTGTTAGTTAAGACGTAATTCGCAATTTCCTGGTATCCAAGCCCGATCATTAAATCACGGATGGTTCGTAGCATCGTTGTCATGGGGAGTTCTTGTCCGATTGTCATTGTTTCGGGAAGTTCGGGCTCAATTCGATTGTACCCATATCCAATGGCTACATCTTCTATTATATCGACATCATGAAGGATATCAACGCGATAGGCTGGGATACCTACTTGAACAATATCTGCCACAGACTTAGCGTCCATGCGCATACGCTTTAGAGCTCGGATAACCGCAGGACCACCGAAGTTGTATCCGATTGTGGTGTTAATGCTGTTTAAGGAAACTTCGCGTTGTGTCAATGCGAGATTGGGTAAACGTTCACTACTATCTGGGTAAATCACCTTGACCTCTTCAAGGACCCCGCCTCGTTCAGCTAGAGCCGTGATGATGATGTTTAGTGATTGAAGAGTGGTTTGTTTATGTGTGCCAGTAACTTCAACAAAGACATCTTTGGTAGTAACTAGCAGGCGACCGAGGTCATTGCTATTAATTACTGGAGGTAAACTGAGAACCTTTTTCTCTGCATCAAAGAGAAGAGGATATTTCGGAAACGATTTGATGATATCACCGAATTCCTGCCCCTTAGGATGGTCTCGTAGTATCTGTTTAGCTGTGAGTTCTTTATGAAATTCCAGTGGGACAAACTTGATTGCATCAGGGGAAACCGTTTGATAATGAATGGGAGGAGCAATTAGATCCAGTACATAAAGTCCAATACTAGTCCGTTTACGATTACGTCCAAAGGTGCCTGTGAGACGTTCTTGGAGTTGCATGAACTCCGTGATAAGATCATCATCTAAGTTCAGCCCACGAACAATTCCACATGCAAGATAAGGACGAACTTTTGCTACGGACTGATCGACAATCGCCGTCCATTTGGAAGGCTTTACAGGAAATTTCGGTGCACCCGTTTCAATTTCGAGAAACCCCTTTAGTGCACGTGCAATGCCTTCGGTGGACAGCATATCGACTCGATCGGGATTCACCTCGATGGTAGCAATACCATCAGCTAATCGGGCGATTTCACATTTGATTAGAAACAGATGTTCTTCCAGTTCTTTCATTGATAAGTCTCGACCGATTAACTCGAGAAGATCTGCTACGCGTACATCTACGTTCATTTGATTCACCACATTAGAATCTTAAGGAGGCCCTCCGAAGCCATCCAAGATCACGGGTAACCAGTTCACGAATGTCATTGATTCCCAAGGCTGCCATTGCTAGCCGGTCGATACCAATTCCCCAAGCTAGCACAGGAAAGTCAATTCCAAGAGGAAGAGTAACTTCTGGGCGAAAGATGCCTCCAGGCAAAGCTTCTTTCCAGCCTAACCCGGGTATGAAAATGAAGCCTTCAATAGAGGGTTCAGTAAAAGGGAAGAAGCCAGGTTTGAATTTTAATTTCTTAATTCCAACACCTTCAGCAATTGCACGAAGATACCCCATAAGATCTCGGAGTGTTAGCCCTTCACCGCCAATGATGCCTTCACATTGATGGAACTCAGCGGAGTGTGTAGCATCAAATTTCTCAGGTCGGAAGTTTCGATCAATGCTAAACATTCGCAAAGGCGCTTTCTGATGCTCAGCAAGATAGCGAACTGAAACCGCCGTGGTTTGACTCCGCATGACTAATCGACGGGCAATATCAAAGCTATACTTATATTGCCACCCTGTAGAACCTGTTTTCCAACCTGACTCGTGGGTTTTCGCCACTTGTTCAAAGACAGTCTTATTCAGGACCTTCCCTGGTCCCGTTGGATTCTTGATATGATATAGGTCATGGACTTCACGGGCAACGTGGTCTTGTGGCATGAAAAGTGCGTCATTATTCCAGAACTCTAATTCGACAAGCGGTCCTTTTGCTTCCTGAAATCCTAAACCGATGAGAATTCGTCGAACCCGATCAATGAATTCAATATAAGGATGTTTCTTTCCGGGATAGACTGGAGATGTTGGTGCCCGAAGATTATACGGTAGAAAATCTCTATCTTGCCATTGCCCCGATTTTAATATTGAAGG
>JAEOSV010000131.1 GCA_016840185.1 Candidatus Hermodarchaeota archaeon
GGACAAATTCGGGGTTAAGAGTGGAGCGAATACCCTTTTCTAATAGTTTTGAGCCCAACGGTGAAAGGACACGTGCATCTGGTGGTAACCATTTGTCAAATTTTTCAAAACCTCGAGCAATCTTCACTAGGTCATTGGGTTTGAGTGCTCGAGGGTCCTGCGAATAAGGCATGTTAATTGTTTTTAGAAATGCCTTGGCCGTTTTGGGTCCAACACGATGAAAATGAGTTCGGAGAAATGTTACCATATCAGTGGTTTTGGTGTCTTCAATCACACGGGAAAGTTGTTCGATATCCATTCCCTTCGGATGGGGGTTGACTGATTGTGGTGGGGGTGGTAGGGTCTTCACGGACCGTTTGTATTTATGGACTGTTCCGTCAGGTTCTGTAAACGTAAGATGGGCGTAGGGTGTAATGAGAGCTGTTTGTTCGATGTAGTCGGTGATGTAGCGTTTTGCGCTTCGCCAGTTACCTTCTAAAGTAAATTCAAGTGTACACCCATGGGTTTCTTCTCGGTTTTTCCGTCGTTCCCATTTCATTAGTTCAGGCTTATTTTCTTCAATATCTTGCCGTAAAGTTACTTCAAAGATGTGTTCTTCACCAATTGGTGCAGATGTTACGTGCAACGGTTCGCTGGTTGTGATTTGTCCAAAAAGAAATGCCATCTTTCCTCCAAGGCCAAATCTTCCACGGGCTTGTTTGTGTTCATATTTTGATCCGTAGAGAATCTGTCCGAACGCTGGGAGAATGTGGTCACGGGGGACTCCTATTCCATTATCTTGAACACGAAGTTTGAACCACCTAGGTGATACTTCTTTGAGTTTTACATCTATGGTGGGGAGGAATCCGCCATCTTCACATGCATCGAGGGAATTTTCCACAAGTTCACGCACTGCCGTATACAAAGCTCGCATGCTATTGTCGAAACCCGCAATGGACCGGTTTCGATAGAAGAAATCAGCTGGGGATATTGCTTCAAAAGTCACTGCTGTAGTCATTAAAACCGCCTACATACTTCTCGTTCTGTGTCACTTCTCCCAGGAACTGCCTTGGAGTGGTTAGTTGAACAACATAGACTTTCTGACATATGGTTAAAAAGTATCTGGCTATCCCCACTCTACTTGCTCAGTATTTTCGAGTTCTTCATTACCCTTTCGTGGAACCACGTTTTCACAGAGAATCGACGTAACAAAGAAAATCACTACCAACGCGATGATGGACGTAATTCCATAGGGGGATATCAGCAAAAGGGTGACAAATCCTAGATAGCGAACACTACCGATTACTTTCGCGAATATATCACTTTCATTACGATAGCCATTGTCCCGCCAGAGGTTATTATCACCTTTAGTAAAGAAATGAAGATTGCCCGCATCTTCTTCAATCTCTACAATTCGATGTACAATTGGCACATCGGGAGCCCCAAGTCCTAAAGATGAAGCGTTATAAATCACGATATCTCCAACTTCAAGTGTGGTGGGATCTACCGCTCTAACTACTACTAGGTCTCCACGGTAAAGGACTGGTTCCATGGACTCCGACTCAACAGCAAGTAATGGAGATGGGGTTTGTAGATAGAATTGCAACCCTATTCCGGTCCCCCAGATTATTACTATCACAAAGGCAATTACAATAGCATCTTCAACGATTTCCCGTTTCCAACTCTTCTCTTTGCTCAAACCAAGGACCTCAACATGCTGTTAGGTGAAATGAAGTAATCATCAAAGTAAAAAAGATATGCATAAGAGATAACATCTTACCTAATGATTTTTACAATAGCGACGATAACCATGGATTGGTGCGTGTAAATGCATTTCATAACCAAGATACTGAATGATGCGGTGGATGATTCGGTACACCGTGCTTTCCTACGATATGGTCGGGGGGATTACCCTGGACCTGCGGCTCAAATCACTATAACCAAGGCAGGAAAGGCGAAGGTTCGTTCGACCTACATGTATCAGGATCTACCGGCATCCGTGATGATTACAATGATACCTGCTGAAATGGTGTCATTATCAGGAATAATCCTTGGATATGAACCTCTAGATGCGGTTCTTACTGAATTGGGTTTCGAGACGCCTCCCTCAAAGAGGAAACCGCGAACCAAACTAATTCAATCAAAAATTGCTGGGGACTATACTAGTAAACAAGTGGCACTTCTTTACGACGATGTCGGCGAAAATGCTATCATTTTATGCAATATCACGTCAAAGGTTGGTTGGCTTCATAAGGCAAAGACGAAGATTCCATCTGCTCAAAAGGAATCACCAGTCAAAGATCGGATTAAATTTAGTACAACTCAAGTGCCTGAAGGAAGGGAATTTGTTCAAGAACTACTCCGTGAACTAGTTCCCGATTTTATTGATGATATTCCTCCAAGTTTTTCCTCTTTGCAAATCGAGAATTCTTACGAAATTCAAGACTTGATATTTCCCCCCGGTATGAAACAGCTCACCTCACAAGAGGTCCGATTAAAAACTCAGCGCCAAGGTTTTTTGCTACGAACGCTTATCATTGATGAGACGGAATTTACTCGCAAACATTCTATGACGGTTTAGCAACATTCTTTAATCCCATAAAACACCCAAACCAAAAATAATTAAAAAGGGTGAAGCTGTTCACTCACTCTTGACATTAACAGGTGTATCCTATCATGCAATGGTCTCTACTTCTTCCTTGGTATCAAGTGTATGGCGCACTCCTAATTACATTTGGAATTCTGCTTGCGGTCTGGCTTGTGTATATTGTGGAAAAAGCTCGCCAGCCTCCTTGGCTGAAGATGATTATTGCGATAATTCTAATTGCATTAGCTATCGGATTTGGTCTACAGTTAATCTTGGTTCAACTAGCAATCTAACAGCATTGATCCGAGTTTGTTTTGATTTTCGTTTAGAATAGACGGGCTTTTCCATCTAGGATTAATTTTTGAACTGAACAGACATCTTCGAGTTCCGCGTCCACAATGGCGGTGACGCTTTTTTCTACTGCGCCCCAAGAGGCGTTCTCATCAGGAATTACCTCTATAGACGCAATCAGTGGTTGGTCAATTGGATACCCAATTCGAGTGAGAATTTTTACTGATATTTCAGAAACTTTTGGTTCCTCAGCGATGACACGGTCCGAAATAAGTTGAGCCAAGACATTGTAAATTTTCCCAACATGGTTTTGTGGGTTCTTACCGGCTGTTGCTTCAAGACTCATTGGACGACAAGGTGTAATCAATCCGTTTGCACGATTACCACGGCCAACACCTGCATCGTCACCCATTTCAGCTGAGGTTCCAGTCAGTGTTAAATAATAGACGCCACGTTTCGGATCGTCCGCTGAATTTACCACGACGCTAACCTCTCGGTCAGTAATTTTTGAAGCTTGGTCAAGCACCGCATCTTTAACATCGTTGAGCACGCCTTGGTAATGATCAGCATCAGGAATTAAGTGGGCAATCATTGCAGCTGCAACCGTTAGTTTGATGTCGCTGTTGGTTCGCAGACCCATGATTTTGACATCCTCTCCGACTTCTGGATGTTTCTTTTTGAACGCATCCGAGTTCAGAAGTTGTTCAGTCTCAAAAACAGTGGTTTCCGTTTCTGAAAAAGGTGCGAAGGCAACACCAAAACTAGTATCATTAGCACGAGGAATATCATCAACCGTGTGATCGAAAACGTGAGTAAGATCGACAGAACCAGATTTAATTTTATAGTCCATTAATACTTGCTCTGTGGGGTCCAGAAATCGCAGGGTATCTTTCAACGTTTTCTTCATCGATTCGAGGGTAAGGGTGCCAAGTGGAATCCGTACCAGATCTTGGTCTTTGAAAACTTCTGTCGTTGCACGACCTACAACACAAACATAAATCGGTTCAAGAAGCTCTCCTCCACCAAACCTTACTTGAGCACGACCTCCTGCAATTGAACCTTTGTCAACATTATGGTGGAGAATCCCACCAAAATTGTCTATGTAATAATTACAAAGTTTGACACCTACATTCTCAACTATTGCATCGAGAATAGTGTCTGGGTGACCTTTTCCTTTACGTTCAACGATTTCTAATGTTTGTTGTTCGATAGGAAGCGTAAACGCTTTCGTAACAGCGATATTTCGGGACATCAATTACACCTTGGGTAAAGCGGGATGGATGACTTCGTTTTTTAAGAATTTCCTCTCTACAACATCAAATATTCGTCAGGCGAATATTCGTTATTCAACCCTTTGCATAACACTTAAGCCGTTCCAGAACTACTTTGTAATATCCTCGTGGCTACCCAGCGGAGAAGCGGTAACAACTGATATCGAGGAGTGATAGGGCATGAGCCACTATGTTGACGAAGATGAAATACGGCGTTTAAGTAGACGTATAGCCGAAGAGTTCGAATCGACTTATGGAACCCTTGATGAGAAAGTTGCCCGTGTTCCTGATGATGCAGCGCTAGCCATCGCGGAAGAATGCAGTGTTCATCTTGAAGTCGCTCGCGTAGCATACCGAGTTATGCTAGACGGGGTTATCCCAGACCCAAAGCCTTCCTGTCGAATTCTTATGCAGGAATTCGATCGTCGAGCCAAACAAGGTAGTCCCGTTCCCGAAATCGACACCTATCAACGAGAAGTGGCAGTTACGGAAGGAAAGTGGATAGAATATCTTTATGGCCAACTCGGAAAGATTTTACTAGCTGACCTCCGGAATCTTGTGAATCTTGAACGTACTATCTCTGATGAAATTGAACCAGCAAATGAGCAAGTAATTGCAGTAATAGCTCAAAGAAGGAAAATCAACGAAATCTATTTTCAACCATTAATTACACGATGGCTAAACGATCATGAAGGCGCAAATATTGCTCTTGCGGTTCATGCTATTGCTGGGGGTCTCATTGGGTCGACAGATTCTGATATTGATGATGCCATCAACGGGGCACGCGCATCACTAATGATTAAGCTAAGACGTTATGAACAATTTCTAAGTCAAGAAGATGAGGAAGAAGAATCCCGATTAATGGACAAAATTCTAGGTGAAATTCAACTACTCATAAAGGAAGTTCA
>JAEOSV010000014.1 GCA_016840185.1 Candidatus Hermodarchaeota archaeon
ATCCGACATGAGCAATGACACCGGGGATTTCGCCGAACACAATGGGTTGTCCCACGGTTCGAATTTCGGTGTCTTTGATAGCACCACGACCGGAACGGACCATGAAGGATTCTTGTTTCCATCGTCCTTCAGCCGCTTTGACCATCCAGCTGTGTAACTCATAATCATTGGGGCACGCGGATTCACATCGGGCACAACCAATGCATTCGTCATATACATCAGCGAGAGGTCCTAGGTTACCTTCTTGTGCAGCTAGTACTGCATCCATCACGGGTTGGTCATTCGGACAGGCTCGGATACACTCGGAGCATTGCCGACAGGCTTGGGCTAGTTCCTTGATTTTTGCCTTACTTGGTAGGGATCCCTTCTTCTTCCGTTTGGGATGCATTTTGATTGCGGTTTTGACGACGACTTCGCCGATTTTCTCGTGGTCCCGGAGGTAGACACCAGGTGTCTTTCCGGAAACCAAGTCTTTCACAATCTCATCGACGTCATCGTCTGTGCGATCGGGTAATCCCATGGTGGATTTGTCACAGGTCGCGATGACGGGTGAATTGACCTTTTTAGCATGTTCAATGATGTCAGTTCGAATACATTGTTCGTCAACAACAACTACGTCCGCAAACCCAGCACGAACAAAGCGTAGCTGCCAGGAGATTGGTCCGACAATCTTGGTCTTTGCATCATACCGAGAGATATCCCATGCTGTGCAGCATATACCTGCAATTTCGACATTCTCTGTTACCCCTGTTTCTGATGCGTAATCCATGATGTAAGTGGCAGGAACTACATTGTGTCCAATAGCTAAAATCATAGCTTTCTTTGGATCCATGCTCGCGATACCTGCTTCAATGAGAGGGGCTTCAGGATCTGATTGTGGAAAACCAAGTGTGGAAATTTGAGCCAGGTCTGCGATTTCCATTCCTACTTGATCAATCATTCCTACATGGAAGGCTTTTGATTCAAAGTCTATCCAACTGCCTTCTTGACCGGTGTGAACTGCTGACAGCGTGTGTGTGAGCTGAGTTTCACAATAGTCTAAAATCGCAGAGGCATCCTCGAGCGTTCGAGGTCGAATACCGGTTACCAATCGAGCGACGGGTGCCTCGATTTCCACACCCTCACCTTGGGTGAGTTCAAATCGTGGACCATACTCGTGAATCATATGATCAACCATATGTCGAGAGTGCGCAAGGTGTGCGGCACATCCGATGTTCGCGGCAGCCAGCACAATTCGTGCCGACTGTCCTTCAATGTCGAGTCCACATGCACCCCGTTTTCCGCCTGTCAGGTCACACTTTCCGAACGTACAGAGGCAGCATAGTTGGCATGCTGGCATGTACGCTGGCCGATACCGGGTGAGGAGTTTATGGTCCCAGCTGCGAAGTGTGGTGACATCGGGCATGGGGGTGGGTCCCATGGGTTCGTCCCAATCATCATCTACGACCTTACCGATAGTCACTTCGATGTTTCGGAAGGACCCAAATCCAGTGTCAAGCTTATCGGCTTTCAGTCGAGCTCGTTTTTGTTCAGTCAATTCAAAATCAACCTTCGTTCTGCGCGCATTTAGAAGGTGAAACAGTGTCCAAATAGTAACGGTATCTCCTTTAAGTTTTGATGCTTCAGCAAGGTTTCATAATAACACTGTTAACCCTCTGACGGAGAATACCGGAATTACAATTCTTTAATAGCAGTAAGATGAATGAAGAAGCTAATGGATGGTGGGGTTTCATGGGACGTCAAATGGGAGCAATTAGCTCTGTATTAATTGGTATTCTTATTTTTCTCATTTTTCCACAAACAGTAGGAGTTCCTCAACTAGGATCCGTATATCACTTTCGTTATAGCTCTCAAAGGACCGTTCAAGAACCCTCTGAAACGATTTTTGCGCTCACAGACTCTGCGGAGTTTCAAATTCGAATACTCAATATATCTTATTTGAGTTCCTCTTATGTTGTCAATTACTACGGTTATGATTACACTTATTCGAACTATTTCAGGGATCGAAATGAAACTGTCACCGTCATCAGCAACTTAGTTCACTTTGACATTAGCACCTGGGATGAAGATGGAAATAATCGGTCATTATTTACAGATATTGATTTACTTCCGTATCATTCTCCGGCATATTGGTGTGATCTCTTCGTAGTCAATCCTGACTGGAATGACCACAGACAGGCTTGGGACGCCTCTGTCGAACAAATCGAAACGAACAATTGTGTTGTCCAAGAACTTAGTACTGCTTCAAACAATGGAAGAGGGAGTTTTCAATTTACTATCGCTGTCAACAGTGAAGGGACTAGAACAATCGCTGGAGAATCAATGAGTGTTAATGGTACTGAAACATTCAATTTCGCAAGTGAATACGATTCTGACGGAGTTTTGTTAAATTATTATTATGGGTATTCACATCATTATTACTATGAGCAGCATGTCAAAGACATAACTTACGCAGTCTCAATTTCGCGGGTCAGTAATCTGCCTTTATCGGCACAACTAACCCCACTACTGTTTTTTCAAATAATACTTTCAACCATCTTTCTTCTTGTCGGTCTTAGTATCGGTTTCTGGATTGGGGTCCGTCGAAGGGGTCGCACAAGAAATATTCGTCAATTATCGTAAATATATGATGTGGGCTACTTCTTTCGAAAAATTGGTGAAAGGTCTAACATAGGGAACCTGGAATTTTTTCATGACTCTCGGCGTTTTGCAATGTAAACAAGAACGACGATGATGAGAATGGTTCCACATATTCCCAAGACAATGATTAGCTGCAGTTCAGGAGGAATGAGGATGAACATCGATGAGGTTGTGATGGAAAAGGAATCAATTGTGGTATTGTCTGGTTGTAGCACCGTAACACTAACCTCAATGGGGTTGACGTCGATTTTACAGTAGTGGTAAGTCCGATTTGCGACATCTCCTTCTTGCCAGTGAGGAGCAGTAGGATCGGGTGAATACAGTGGAGCACCACCACCCCCCGTCACAACATAGTAGATGCCGTTTCGAACTCCACGGAAGTAATGATGGTCATGTCCACAAAAGACGAGATCTACGCCATGCTGGACAAAGAGTTGGTGAAATTCGTGTCGAACGGTTTCCGCTTGCTCCCATCTATCTTCGCGGTCCTGACGAACTGACCATGCAGGCCGATGGTAGGAAGCCACAATGAAGTCTGAAGGTCGGGTTGTCGCTAAATCGTTGAGAAGCCAGTCCATCTGGGCTTGGGAGCAGTTGAACATATCAGTACTGTCGCTAAAGTGATCTTCAGTGTTCAAAATAATGAAGTGAACACCTCCGTAATCAAAGGAGTAATGGAGTTCTGTTTCGCCGGGTGTGTCAATAACAGTGGAGAAATTGAAGAATTGTCGGTACTGGGTGAAATCCTCATCGTATACGCCCCACTGGTCTGTATACTTTTCATGGTTACCAACCACACCAAAGAGGGGTATGCCTGCTTCCCAGATGGGTTGGATCGTTGTATTGAAACTTAGCCACTGGTTCCAAATTCCGCCCTGATTCACCATGTCACCTGTATGAATCACAAGATCCGGATTATGACGCATGTATGCTGTGACGATATCTGAATGGATTGAGGCAACCGCAGGACCACCAGAACCCCGAGAATCACCATACGCGATGAATGTGAAACTTGAATTTGCCTGTGCACTTATGGGATTGGTAAAAATTCCTAACGGGCCTAGAATTAACAGAAGGAGCAAGACAATGCAAGCACAAGTTGGTTTCATTGTTTGTGACATAGTAATGCGCCATATTATGATTTCTTGAAAGAGCCAATATTATCTTCTAATCTTTCAGTGAATTCAATGATGAAATATTATCTCCTAGCATAAAGATTTGCCTAAACACTGAAAGAATGAATTAAGAGTTGATGCTTGAACGATTTTTTTTCACTCGATTGGGACTTTTTTGCCGTTGATGTAGGCTTCAGTAACCTGACTGTAAAAGTCGAAGGGGTGTCCAGACCAAACGACGATATCCGCATCCTTTCCGGGTTCAAATGACCCCACTCGATCCTGTAGATTCAACATTTCTGCAGGGTTAATGGTTACACATTTGAGGGCATCTTCTCGGCTCATTCCCTCCTTTATCGCATGCATCGGAAGTAGTGGAAAATAGAGTGCTGGTGTTAGCGAATCAGTCTGCAGTGCAACTTTGACCCCTGCATCATTCAGGATAACAGCGGTTTTGAATCCTTTTTCTTTCACTTCTGGTTTTCCAGACCAAAGTATGGTTGGACCAATCACGGCGGGGTAGGATTTCTTGGCAAGGAATTTGGTAATCTTGTGACCTTCCGTGCAGTGAATGAGAACTAATCGGAGTTTAAATTCTTCAGCAATACGGATAATTGTCGCAATGTCATCCGCTCGGTGACAATGGGCGTGGAGCGGAATCTCACGTTTTAGAACCATGGCGATCGTTTCTAGCCCTAAGTCACGTTTAGGTGGCTTAGGAATTGCTTCTTTCTTTTCTTTTGCTTCCTTTGCTTTCGCTCCAAAAGCCTTCCATTCATCGAGGTAATTTTGTCCTTCGGTGAAGGTTTTTCGTAGAAGGGCAGCAACTCCCATACGGGTCATGGGCATACGTTTATTCTCATGGCCATGAACTCGCTTGGGATTTTCCCCTAGGGCGATTTTCAAACCGGAAGGGGACATCACAATCATGTTCTCGATAACTGTCTCAGGAACCGGTTTGAAAACGAAAGCTTCTCCAGAAATGACGTTCCCTGAACCAGGTCCGGTATTCACAGTCGTAACTCCACCTTTGAGTAACTCTTTGAGTGATCCCTCAAAGGGATGGAAACCATCTTTTCCTCGCATCTCAGGAGTGATGGGTGTGGTCATTTCGTTACCATCTTGTCCCATTGGTCCAATGGTTCCGTCAAACATACCATGATGGGCATGGGCTTCAACAAACCCTGGGACGACGAATTGTCCATCAACATCAATGATTTTTGCCTTACTCGGAATCGGAATAGTTTTTCCTACACCGACAATTTTTCCACGATCAAACAGCAGGGTGCCCTTTTCGATTCGCCCCTGCACAGGGCACCAAATTGTTGCATTTGTAATGGCCCGAATTTTACTCACCAGTCTATCATCACTCTTTGTGATACGAAAAGTTTTGGGTACTTTGAAATTTCAATAATTCCGGTCCCAAAACAATTATCAAAATGAGTTTGTGAAAGCATATTATTGGAAAAACTAGTTTGAAACAAAGGCGTCATCTAGTTTCTCAAGAAAATAATGGGAGTCTGATAGGATTTGATCCCATCAGACATCAAGAGGAGTTGTGAATTGGTTAGTCTCGAACTTGGATGAAGTATCCGATAAGGAATAGAAATAGAAGGACTGCTAGCAAGCTGATGAAAAGAATACCCGCAATGAAGGATAGCATGGGAACCATGAAAATGTGAACGACGCCAGCAATAAGTCCGAGAATGCACCAGAAGATTTCGACCTCAACTATAATCCGGACTCGTACCCATTCCTTTGTGGCAAGTGCTAAAACTGACCCGATTGCTAATGCGAGAATCGCTGCTCCGAGGTAACGCGTCGCTGGATCTATGAAACTCATTCCTAACATGGGAAGAAAGAAGCTTGGAATAATGTAAAAGCCAATTCCAATTATTGCTCCTAATATGATGTGGATTAAGAAAGTGATCTTTAACACGATATTATATTCTTCTTTTGCCACTCTTTGCACCTCCAAAGGGTATGGCAATTGTAGAACAACTGTGTTCTCTTCAAGTATATAAATCGCCAATTTTCTCGAGCAAAGGAAAAAATACTGAACGATTAAGTAGGGCTATTAAGGAGTCGTTTTCTAAGTTCAGGGATGAGGGTGTGGATTGCTTGAATGGCAGGGGATTCGGGAGCATAGTCAATTGGGGCTTTTCCTTCAAGGTTGGCATGTCGAATCGCTTTATCAAACGGAATTACTGCTAGTAAGGGGATTTTCAAGGCTTTTAGAGGTGCTCTAATCGCTTTTTCATCTATTTCATCCATGACTTTATTTCCTATCGCAAAAACAGTATCGACACCGATATCAGAGGCGAGTTTTTTTATCCGTGCAACGGTTGAAATTGAGGTTTGTCCTGGTTCGACGACGGTGATGATGGCATCCATTCCACGTGATGTTCCGCGACCCAGATTTTCAATACCAGCCTCAAGATCCATGACAAAGGCTTCATCGCTTCCCACAATCAGATGGCGGATGAGGGCTTTGAGAAGAGCACCAGCGGGGCACATGCACCCTGCACCACCAATAGTCACCGTCCCAGCTACAAGAAGTGTAGTGTTATCTGGACCTGGAACCCCATATTTTTCCGCAAGATCAGATACCCGGGGATTGAGCTTGAACATTCCACCATAAGTCTTCTTGTCCATTCCGGTCCGTTCTTCGACCAGTTCATCGTTTTCAGTAAGTGGGACAATGTTTGCAGCTACTTCAGGTGAGATACCTAAGGTTGAAGCAAGGGTTGGTGTGGGATCAGCGTCGACAGCCAGTACCTGGATATTTTCTTGCCCAAGAAAACGAGCTAGGGTTCCAGCAACCAGCGTTTTGCCGACACCACCTTTTCCAGCAACAGCGACTTTCATGGCGGACACCGTAGGTGGTAGTAATTTGTAGAGGGCTTAAAGGATTATCATTTACCTATGAACTGGCTTTGGTGATCAGGGTGAAGAGTCGGTTGAGTAGCTCTTCCTCGCTGAGGATTTTTTTAGGTGTTTTTGCAAATGGTTGCAATGGCACTCTTGTACCATCCATGCGGTAAACGGTCCCCGAAGTCTCAGCACCCGTCAGAGCGATGGGAAACACAACTTGGGCGTTATGTGTAGTCAGGGTTGGATGAGTGGATAAAGCAACTATCGGAATAGCAGAAAGGGATTTTGCCATAGGTCCAGGTAAGAGACCTAAGGCGTCCCAACCCGAAATGACGGCACAATCAAACTTGGAAAAAGATTCGTTCCTCTGGATTGAGTTGAGGAACCGAGGTTGTTTAGACGTGAACTCCACCGAAAAGGGTAGTTTCGTGACCTTTAGGCTAGCTTTTACAGCGCCAATTGAATTGCAATAAGCGATCATGGGCAAGGTCCAGCATTTTTGCGAACCTCGATTGAGAAGTTTGTTTACCTTTTGGAATAATGGTAAACTTGTTTGGGCATGGTGGGAGTGAACTAACCCGTTTCCATAAAAGAGAGCAATATTTTCTGCTTCGCGGAGTTGTTTGGCAAAACTGAGGAACTCAATTGCTGGAACGCCACCAACTGTCTCGGGTAAATGCTCACGGGTTCCTTCGAGCTCTGCGATGAGTAGTTGAAGAAATTGTACATCACCAGTATTGGGTGATAGGATGAGTTGGTGGTTTGCTAGTCGCATCGATTCAGATTCACGAATATCGACAACGGATACCACCCGACTTTCTCGGCCTTCTGGGATGTTCTTTCCCTTTGGAAAGACAGTGTACCGACTGGCGTGCCGGTGATGGCTTTCTGCAGGATTAACTCCCCAATAGACGACGTGATCTACAACATCGCGAACATCATCCAAGCTCATCAAAGCCGCTTCACCACCATTGAGCTTTGCATCCAAAAGCTGCCCGTATTCAAAACTTGCCGTACTATCAAATACACCCTTTGTGTGCTGGGCTAGTTTCAAACCAATCTGGATGGCTTCTGTGGTGCTATTGGACCAACCCAGAAACAACGGGTTCTTACTTTCTTTTAGAAGTCTAGCTGTATGTTGTAACGCCTCTTCTAACGATATTGGTTTCTGTTTTCCTTGCTTCGTTTGTTGAAGTGGAACTAAAAGGCGAGATTTACTGAAAACGGAGGCACAATATTCGTGGCCTAACCGACAGAGACCCAGGGATTGTAAGGATGTTTTTTTCGTGGAAACTGCTACATCATCGCAGACCACAGAACAGCCACAACAAACCGTATCCTGCACCCTTCGTTCCCTTCTCAATTTTTTTCGTGGTCACCAAATCTCTATTGCCTTCACATAGCAGCCTTGTTCACAAACCCGACAATTCATGCGTTCAGGAGGAAACCTTCGACATTTTTCAATGTTGATAATTTTAACGATGCCATCTTCAACGCGAAACACCGTCTCGGTTGTTCGGGCTGCTTTCCCAGAAGCGGTTTCTGGCTCTGCTGATGCGTCAACTGGACAAACAACCACACAATTGCCACACCCAGTACATTTAGTTTCGTCGAGTTTCAACCCTGTTTCTTCGGTATCAAGAAGTGGAGTGATAAGATCATTGAGTTGTGTCTTTTGATCACTGTATTGGTCTTCTTCAAAAAGTGGTGTGCAATTTTTCAGTTCCACTTCACGGAGTGCTAAACGAGTGGCAAAAGCCATACAGGTCATACCACATTTTTTGCAATTCGTCTGGGGAAGGAGTCTATACAACTGCATGGGATTGACTTTCTTGTCTGCCATCTGTTCACGACACAGCCTATGAATACATTTTTCGGATTTCTCCATTTATCTCTTCGGTAACAACCATGGGGTTTGATTTTCCTCTCGCCTTAAGAATTAAATCTGAAGATAGTAACGTACAAAGTGTTAAAGGATTTATTACCATCTGAAGTCATGGCGAAGACATCCGGTGAATACGGTGGCAAAGCGCACGAAGACAAAAAGAAAAAAACCCAAGCCCAAGTCAACGCGCCGTAAAACCTCCTCCAAGGCTTCACCCCAAACAGCTCTCTTTCTTTGCCACTGTGGATCAAATATCGCCAGTATTGTGAATATTGATGCTTTAGCCCAACATTACAAGAAGCAATCAAACCTTGTTGTTGTTGACGACGCACACTTTTGTGTGGAACAAGGGTTGAATCTTATTCGAGATACGATTCGGAAGGAAAAAGTAGACCATGTTGTAATTGCGGCATGTTCCCCTCGGTTGCATGGTGAACTTATGAGCCAAACCGTTGAAGAAGCAGGCTTGAATAGGGGCAGCCTATCGATTGCGAATATCCGGGAGCAATGTAGCTGGGTGCATTGGGACAATCCCGAAGCTGCCACAGCAAAAGCACGTCTTATGATTGATGCAGCAATCAAGATGGCTCAACATGGACTCCCAATCTCTTCTGTAAGTGTTCCTATTACGAAGCGTGTTCTCGTTATTGGTGGGGGGCCCGCAGGTATCACATCCGGGCTTCAACTCGCCAACTCTGGGTATGAAGTTGTTCTCGTGGAAAAGCATGGGTTTCTTGGTGGCCATATGGCAAAATGGGATAAACTTTTTCCTAGCCTAGATTGTAGTCTCTGTATTCTTGGACCCCTCATGACTCAGGTCGATATTCATCCAAAAATCACCGTACTCACGCTCAGTGAACTAACCGATGTCCAAGGAACCCCCGGTGCATATCAAGTCAAAATCCACCAGGAGCCCCGATATGTCGACTTGGAAACATGCAATGGCTGTAACAAGTGCTTGGAAATCTGCCCAATCGAGGAACCCAATGAGTACAACTATGGCTTAGGTTCACGCCGGGCAATCATTCGACCATATCCGAGTTCAGTCCCACTTGCACCCTACATCGATATGGATGCGTGTGTAGGATGTCAATCTTGCGTGGGAGTCTGTGAGAAAGAATCCATTCGGTTTGAGGATACCGAACGCGACCACACTTTCAAGGTCGGAGCAATAATCGTTGCAACAGGTTTTGAACCCTTCAACCCCGAAAATCTCCCTGAATATGGATACGAAAGGTACAGTGATGTCATCACCGCTCCTGAATTGGAACGATTACTAGATCCTGCAGGGCCCTCTCGCGGTGTTATTGTTCGACCGTCAACGGGAGAAACGCCAAAACGAGTTGCATTCGTCCAATGTGTTGGCAGTCGAGACATCCGAATTGATCGTCCCTATTGTGGTCGTATCTGTTGTACATATGCTGTCAAAGAAGCGATTCAACTCCGGCTCTCTCAACCTGATACTGAAGTCTTCATTTTCTATACCGACATGCGAACATTTGGAAAGGGCTTTGAAGAAATGTATGAACGGGCTGCGCGTTAACATGGTATCACCTTCATTCGAGGGCGAGTAGCTGAAATCGAAGAAGACCCTGCCACTACGAAGCTCCTCATTCGTGCGGAAGATACTGAACTCTGTGAACCCATCGAGTTCCCAGCAGATTTAGTTGTGTTGAGTGTAGGAGTCGATCCTGCCTCCTCGAACGTGAAGCTCGCAACTTTACTCAACATCCCCTTGGATGAAAATCGCTTCTTCTTAGAAAAACACCCCAAATTGAATCCAACAGGAACCTATTCTGCCGGAATTTTCCTAGCTGGAACATCACAGGGTCCCAAAGATATTGCTGACACCGTTAGTCATGCTGGCTTAGCCGCAGCACAAGTATCTTCGTTGCTTCACCGTCGAAAAATCGATTTGGAGGTTTATTCACCCATTGTTGATGAGGCTCTTTGTGAGAGTTGTCGGCTTTGTGAAAAAACCTGTGATGCCAATGCCATTTCCTTTGAAGGGTCTGAGTATCCTATAATTGATGAGCTGGCATGTACTGGTTGTGGTGCCTGTGTGGCAGCTTGCCCCACAGCCGCCCTGGATTTGCCAGGGTTCACTCGCCAACAACTTCTATCTGCAGTCGATACGGCTTGTCAAGAAAATCCGCTTCGTCCCGTCATTATTGGATTTTTATGCAACTGGTGTGCTTATGCTGCAGCGGATACCGCAGGTGTGAATAGGCTTCGGTATCCACCGCAACTGATTCCCATTCGTGTCCCCTGCACTGGTCGACTCGACCCGTTACTCATTCTTGAAGCTTTTAGCCAAGGAGCTGATGGAGTAGCAATTCTCGGATGCCACGAAACGGATTGTCATTATCGAACCGGAATGACCAAGGCAAAAGATCGAGTGCAAAAGATGCTCCCTCTCTTGCAGGAGATGGGGATTAATCATGAACGGATAATTTTTGGTAGTACATCCGCTTCTGAAGGGTCTAAACTCACTGAAATCGTCTCAGATTTTGTTAAAGCCATCGTTGAGATGGGTCCCTTGGGTTCCGAGTTAACCGTTACAACTAAGAATCGTTAAGCCATGTATCGGTAACATCAGAGTTTTAAGCCAACCTTTTACAAATTATACGCAGGCGACCAAGAAGGTTGGAATGCTTGCGGAGGACTTACACACTTTTTGCCATTTGTGTTTTATTTTCTGGATTTCTTTCAGGATTCCTCATTGCCTTCTCTTCAACTGCTACTAGTGAAAACGTTTCAAACAATAAAGTTGTCAGTACTGATTACATCTGGAGTATGACAGATGTGGAAGATGCGGGAAATAGTATCTTCAATTCTCTTGCTCATTGCCAGCAAGGAGGGTTTATCGCCACTGGGTCAGAAATGTACAGTGGACAACCAGCGCTTATCCTTGTACGTTTTGATGATTTCGGAGTAAAAATGTGGCGAAATCTAGTCCATGATTTCATGACTCAAATCGGAATGGAAGTCATAGAATGTCGCTCTGGTGGATACGCGATTGTTGGTTATGTCTCCGAGAATAATGGTGATGCACTGCTTCTTCGTACTGATGAATTCGGACGAGAAACTTGGGTTCGCACTTTCGGACGAGTTACCCAACCTGATCGAGGAGCTGCTTTAGTTGAATGTCAATCTGGTGGATTCGCTTTTGCTGGAACAGTTAGAAATGCAAATTTTACTAATTCCGATTATTGGTTAGTTCGTACTGACTATCAAGGACACATACTTTGGGAGCGATTTTATGGTGGGCTTCGAGATGATGTCTGTCATTCACTTGTGGAATCAGAAGATGGAGGGTTTGTGCTAGGTGGGTCAACAAAGAGTTACGGGCATGGAAATGAGGATGCATGGATTCTCCGAACGAATTCAGATGGAGATGTTTTGTGGAATACCACCTTTGGAGGTTTGCGAACTGAGATAGGATATGATATAATTCCAACCCATACTGGTGATTTTGTATTTGTTGGAGAAACAGCTACAAATGGGAATCTGGTTTCTGATGGGTTTGCCGCAACGATTCACGGTAATGGGACCCTTTTATGGAATGTAACCTTTGGAGGTGTATCTCGAAGCCGGGCGTATGGGGTAGCTGAATGCTTCGATGGCAGCCTTGCGGTGACTGGTCAAACCGTTGATTGGGTGGGTAATTCACAGTATTACAATTTGTGGTTAGTTCGGCTAAGTGGCGAGGGCGAATTCTGGTGGAGCAAAACCTATGGGGGACAGAGAAGTGATGAAGGACGTTCTATTCTTCAAACTGAAAATGGCGATTTTATCATAGTGGGACAAAGTAATAGTATACTGGATCACGGAACCGCAGCTTGGGGGCTTCGTGTTCCAGATATTCCACCTCTTCCAATTGATACTAGAATTTATGGACCACCTAACTTCTTTTTCATTGGTATTGGAACAGGATTGTCAGTTCTTGTTATTTCTGGGTCATATTTCCTTTTTTACAGGAGCCGGAAGGAAATCGCTCTTCCTTGGACAAAACCATCTCGAATGGCGATTCGAAAATCATTCTTGGCCCCACGGTTGATTGAAGATTTAGCTTCTATTCTAACTGGATTGAGGAAGTGTACTAATTGTAACGAAATTTCAATGAATGAAAAGGCAAGGTGTTCTAAATGCAGACATCCCTTACACCGATGTCTGTTATGTGATGAAGCCATTCGACAAGATGACTTAATCACTTTCTGCCCTGGTTGTAATGTTTTGGCCCATCATTCTCATATGACTGAGTGGCTAGAAAAGAGACAATATTGTCCGCGATGTGGAATACAGCTCCCTATTGAACAATCAACGTTGGTTCAATCTTAGAGTTGAAATAATTGTCACAAAACGTAACGATTTATAATCAATGGCAATCTGAATTCTAAAGTAATACGCTTGAGAGGACTGCGTCTGTTGCCTAAAACTACCAGACTAATCGTTGTTATATTCCTCTCTATTGTCTTTGCTCCAATCTCACTTTCAGCACCTTCTCTCTCTCATCCAATTCAAGCGCTCCCTGGAAGTTTTCAACAAAGAGAAAATGACCAATATTGGAGTCAAACGTTTGACGATAATCAGTCCAGGCATGCTTACTCACTAATTGAAAGCCACCTGGGTGGATTTATTGTCACTGGGTATTCAGTCCAATCTCGCGCAGGTATTGGTGATGAACACGTCTGGATAGCAAGGTTAGATCCAGACGGCGATATTGAATGGGAACGTTGGTATGTCGATGGGCATCGTGGATGGGGACAAGCAGTTATTGAATGCCAAAACAATGATTTTGTGATTGCTGGGGTGATCGATGATGAGTTTTCAAACATTCTTGTCTTAAGAACGGATTCACAAGGAAACCAGCTATGGGAGCAGATTCTGAATTTTACCCAACACCAAGAAGCCTATGCTCTTACAGAATTACCCTCCGGTCGATTGATTGTGTGTGGCTGGGCATGGCATTATCGACCGACTAACCCCATAGAGGGTTTCATCTTGTGTCTGGAAAACGATGGGTCCCTACTATGGTACCGAGAATATGGGGGGCTAGAAGATGATTGGTTCTATTCCACAACATGGATTCCTGAAGGAGGACTTGCGTTTACTGGATTCACAGAATGTTCCAGGCGTGGAATGGAAGGTATGTGGGTGGTAAAAACCGATTTGCAAGGGAATGTAGAGTGGAACCAAACCTTCGGAGGACCGGTTTTTGACCGGGGATATAGTATCGTATGCAACGCCCAGAATGAATTAACCATTGCCGGAGTCACACAAGATGTTGACAACAATCGGTTTGACGCCTTCATAGTACAAGCAGCATCGAATGGCTCTCAACTCTGGAATCAAACGATAGGTTTGGAACTCGATGAAGTTGCCAAAGCCATCACTGTGTGTTCAGATGGAGGTTATGCAATAACTGGTGAAATATCTCAATCAGATGAAGATCCATGGAAAGATATGCTGGTCGTTCGTCTCGATAATGAAGGCACAGTTCTTTGGCAAAAAATCTATGGCGGGCAAGGAAATGACTTTGGTGAATCATTGGTGGAATCCATGTCAGGCGACTTGGTCCTTGCGGGATCAACATCCAGTTATGGTTTTGTAGGTGGAACAGCCTGGCTCGTTTTAGTTCCTGACGCCCCACCACCTCCTATTGACCCACGACAAGTAAATCTGCCTATCGTATTTGTGGGGTTAGGTCTTGCGTTGATTGTTTTAGGAACCATTTTGGCAGTCTTTGTCACTAGTCGAAGAGAGTATAAACGACGAATCCAAGACTGCAATTAGGACGGTAACAAGCGTTAAAGGCGAATATTTGGTAAACTAGACTAGCAGTCTTTCCTTGAAGGGACCGTTTGCATGACAAAAGCTCAACGAGATCGTATCATTGTGGGTGAACGCCCGAAAGTCACAAGTGAAGTCTTAGATGATACGAATATTCGGTATAACTGGAAAACCTCGTTACTGAATAAGAATCTGAAATACGATCTATCACGTTGTGTCGGTTGCAGTCTCTGTCTACCTTGTCCCTGGGATGCCATCACGTTGGGTCCTGTTCAAGAAATCGCTGCGGGACGTCTCGAAGGAGCTCCCCTGATTCTGATTGATGAAGACAAATGTACATTCTGTGGATTATGCGATTCTGCTTGTTTGTTCAACGCAATCGAAGCACGCTTCGATGATGTACCCGCAGATAAAGAATATTCAAGGCTCAAGGGGCATCATGAACTCGATGAAGAAAAATGTGCACCCTGTGTTTTATGTGCAAAAATCTGTCCACGTGACGCTATTACTGTAGATGTAAAGGTGACACCTAAAACTAAACTTGTCTCTTACAAAGATCCAAAAGCGGCCCAACGAGTGCAAGATGGAAAACCCGAGGCCAAAGGCACAATTGCCATTGATGAAGACAAATGCTCATGGTGTGGGTTATGTGAACTGCTCTGCCCGGAATGCATCACCATCTACTGGTCAGAGGAGAAACCGAAACCACCGGATTTCTTACCTGCTGTGGGAATTCGTGTGGATACTACACAGTGTGACTACTGTGGTCTTTGTGAAACAATTTGTCCATCTGATGCAATAAAAGTAACCTGTGAAAAATCTCCTTCACGGACAATTCATGAACCACAAGTTGATGGTTCCATGATAATTGATGATGGGCTTTGCGTTGATTGTACCCTCTGTGCTCAAAAATGTCCATATGAAGCCCTGGATGTTTCATTACCACTCACCGGTGATGTTGAAGTTCACAACCTCGAGAAATGTGATCCCACTGGCTGTGTCAACTGTTTCAATATTTGTCCCACCAAAGCCATCTATCCCACAGGTGACAAAGACAAAATAGCCATCAACAAAGAAATCTGTGTGTTTTGCGGAGCATGTGAGAACGCCTGTCCAGAAACAGTCCTCAAAGTTACTCGGGATAGTTACAAACTCTCCCAAATTGAAAAGGCCCGAGATTGGGAACGAGCTCGAGCACGAATGTTTTATGATCATCTGATTGGACGACAAACACCGCAAAAGGATATCTACGAGAGGGTCATCAAAGCTCCTCCCCAAAAGCCATCCACAAGGATACAAACAAAATCCGAACGATGGTCGCCTGATGAAGTCAGTCGTCAAGATGCAAAGGAACGTATTAGACGGCTCCAAGATATCATTCAAAAGAATTGGCGGTTACGGTTACTCTTCGAACGCGGACGTGTTGACCCATTGAATATCGCCATCAAAGACGAGACAAAGAAGTACAAGAAGACAACACGAACCAAGGGTGCAAAATAATACCCCTTAGGGAAACTTGTCAATCGAGGTAACGGGGCCTTTAGATGGTTTAATAATCACTTTGGTTCCCTGACTCGGCACCATCGCTTGAATTACTGCAAAAGCCCAAGGGCTTGGTTGCATGACCACCATTCCTTCCGGCTGAGTCTCAAGCAGCTTTGCTCTGACAACAACATGCCCAATCTCTGAGCGAACTTCCACTCTGTCGCCCTCTTTGAGGTTAAGGCGTTGTGCGTCGCGAGAGCTAATGGTAATCCGTGCTGCAACCTCCTGATACTCCTTGGAAAGACTCCCTTTTGCTGCTTGAACCTCATCTACATCCAACGCACGAGCAAGAATAAGTTGTACCTCAAGCTGCGGGTACAGAAAATCACGAAGCGCCACGGTTATCCACTATTTGTATCTCTGAAGTAGATAATTTGATATCTCTTCAGTCCATAATCGAGTCATAAAGCATAATAGGCTTTTCCTCGACGAAACCTAACCACGTTCAGTATTGCAATCTTCTTTGGTATTAATGCAATATCTTTCTGGTTCTTTGACATGGGTATTCTCATACTTATTGGGCAACTCCTCGCTCTTCTGCAATTTCTCCCAATTCGAAATCCAACAATTTTGGCAGTATTGCCGTTGATTGTGGCTTATGTGTTATTAGCGGTTCTGATCTATTCGAAAGAGAATATTCCAATGAAATGATGCTGCTTCCGCGAATAGGCTATGAGAATATAATAAGGGAAAGTCGAAGACGAATCCCGAAAGACTATAAGTTAGAGAGGACGTAATGAAGTGAATTGCGATGAGTGAAGAAGAAGTTAAAAATAAAAAGAAAACGAAGCACGTCGTCGAGGATACACAACGTCCTCCTTCGGAACGGAAACATAGAGAGATTGTCCTTCCTTCAGGCGAGCGGATAACACGATGGCAGGCGAAGAAGATCTCGAAAGAGAAAGATGAGAGTGAATAATAGAATAGGAAGGACCGCTAAGACATAGTACAAAGACCAATAGGCAATTTTTGAGGAAGTCGATGGGATTATCCTTAAACGTATTAGAATTAAATTTGCTAACATAAAGTCTAGAAATCATTGGACACCAGGAACGAAAAATAGCCCTTTAATCCAAAATTCACACAAATAATTGTTCAGAGAGCGAAGAGTTTCGGAGCCATATTTTTTCGTGTAATCCAAGATTTAGGTTGCACATCGGCGAAACATAAAGCATAATAGGCTTTTCCTCATCAGCGAAGATACAGAAAAGAACTCTGAGTGTAACCTTTGAGATGACCAATAGTGACCTATTCCGATTATGCCCGCCCCATTCGCTCCTTTATGACGTATACACTCATCCTCCTAAACACGGTCATCTATATTCTCGTTTATACAATTGAAATTCAAGTTGGATATCCCATCATAACCTACACGTTTGCACTTATCCCTGCTCAAATCGTTTCGGGTCAGAATCTTATCACGCTGGTCACAAGCCAATTTCTCCATGCTGATTTCTTTCATCTTCTGATCAACATGTACTTCCTCTACATCTTTGGCTCCGTGGTCGAACGTGAAATGCATCCTTTCATCTACATTGCACTCTATATCTTCGCAGGAATTATTGGTGGCCTTGGCCATATCCTCATAGTTTTCACCATTGCATCCACCGTCGACCCGTTTGGTATCTTCATCCCCACTATTGGTGCATCTGGGGCAATATTCGGTATCATGGCAGCTTACGCATATCTGCTACCACGACGTCCCGTGGGCATTTCCGGTGATGCAGGACGTACAACTGCAGCATGGAACATCATTATCATCTATTTCTTCATCGAAGTCATCCAGATGTTTCTCGCCTTTGGCACAGGTATTGCCCATGGAGCTCATGTCTTTGGATTCGTAGGTGGATTCATCTTTGCCTTCGCCTATCGAAATATCCGAATTTGGAAAAACCGATCGAAACCCGGATCCGAATACGATCCCTACGAATACTATGTATGACCCGAAGAAATTGAGGTGCAAAAATGTCGAAATCAGAAATTGTTGCCATCGTTCCCATCCGATTTCTTCCCACTACGAAAAACCGCCTTGAACGGAGCTTAGATACTCCACAACGTCACCAGCTTGTGAAATCCATGTTGGTCGATGTCATCAAAGCCATTAAGCACTCCCAAATGATTACGCGCTTTGTAATTGTGACCAGTGATGAGAAGTTCCTCGCAGATTACACTGATGCCGTGTTTGAACTCTATCGAAGCAGTGTTCGTGGGCTTAATCCGGAGTTGACAGCGTATCTCGACGTATTGAGTCAGAAGGGTTCAGGTCATGCTATCATCATTTTAGGAGATTTACCTATGGTATCTGGAACGGTCCTCGATGAAATCATTCGTTCGGGCCTCCAATCTGCTCGACCAGTAATTGCTAAAGATTGGAGAGGTTCAGGCACCAATGCGCTCTTTTTTTCCTACCCGCTAACCTTCAACCTTCAGTTCGGTGAGAACAGCTTTCAGAAGCACATGGCTGAGCTGGACTCCAAAGGATTCAACCCTATTGTCTATCATGCCATGGAAACGGCACTTGACATCGATGATGATACCGCTATTGCCCAGTTTCTTGCTCTGGCACGGAAGGATGCCAAAATTCACGACACACAAACCTACCGCCTGCTCCACGTTGACGAAAAACGGAGTGGAAAGGTGGCATAACTGGTTGCCACCTAGTAAGACCTACTTGTCCAGTGGCTCCTTTAGCTCCGAGAAATCAGGGTCGATATTAGTGAAGTAAAGAATGATGGCGGCAATCACTAGGAAACCAGCGAAAGCGGGTCCCCACCAGAAGAAGCCAAAGTTCACTGGGGGTGGACCTGGGTCAACCTGGAGGACGAGGAGGAACCATCCAAGAAGGAAGGCACCCACGGCTTGAAACATGTTCAGGGGCAATCCTTGAAATCCTTCGAACATCCCTGCTCGGGCTTCGCCGGATTCCAGTTCTTCTTTGTGTGCGATATCGGCGATCACGGTGTACCTCATCAGGTATAGAGCTGAAATACAGGCTCCCAGGGGTACTCCAAAAATGATGACCTGAACCATCGTTGGCCCTAGGATTGGTAACCCTATCACAGCAGTGAATGGGAGGATGATTGCCAGAATAAGGAGGGCACCCATTAAGACACGTTTGTTTCCAACGCGACGAACAAGAATGGCAAGAATGAAGGGAATGATCATGAGCGATAGAAAGAACACTCCCGCGGCTGTTGCCAGTTCGATGAAACTCAGGAGCAAACCGTTCTGAAGCATGGGCACAATTATCGATGTAATCGTTGAAAGTGTGATTGACCAGAACCCTACGACGAAGATCCATTTCACGTAGTTTCGATTCTTCAGCACTGTTCGTGTTTCAGCGACTATTGAGCGCTCAATCGGTTCAATCCCCTTTCGTGACCGTACAAAAAGAATCGATGGCAAATAAAACACGATACAAAGCACCGAGATCGTCACAAGTACAATCATCCCGATGGTCGTCGGAAGACCAATTATGGGAATGAAAAGGATACCTGATACGAATCCCAAAACGATTCCTGCCCCGGTTCCAAGCCATGATGCTGTATTTTGGATTGCGGCAACATTGGGTCGCTCGTCAGGGTCTGCGATTTCAGGAAGCCACGCTTGATATGCAGTGATTAACAAGGCATAGAAGAATTTGAATAAAGCAAGAGTGAAAAGATAGTATCCAAAGGTCATGAGTTGCCACGTAGGATCTGCCGGTGGATTAGAAGACGGTGGAATAAGCCATTGGGGGTAGAATATGAGGAAAGCTGTAATAGCTAATCCAGGGGCACCAACAATGATGTAGGGGCGTCTCCGGCCAAATCGGCTAGTTGTGCGGTCACTAGCATACCCAAGGGTCCAATGAGAAATTCCGATGACGACGAAGCCAAAAGCTGCTGCAAGTCCAGCATAGAAGGGATTGAGAAGGAAGAATGAATAATAGATGTTGAGTCCAGCAAAATCAACAAATGTCAACAGTAATGACGAACCGGTGCGTCCCATGCCATAGGCGACGCGTCGAGGATAAGATACCATCCAGTCACACGACCCGTTATATTGATTATACTACTGGATTCCTTCTAGGTTCCCTTTAAGATAATATCCTTTTGTGTTGATGGGTTATAAGAAAAATCAATACGTTTATTAGTTGCCTACAAAGTCGTGATTGCAGTTTGAGCGAACGAGCTGACGCTACAATACACCTGAAATTAATACGAAATTGAGGAATCAGAAAATGACCAAGAAATGGGTATACTTGTTCAGCGAAGGCAACAAGGATATGCGAAATCTCCTCGGCGGAAAAGGTGCAAACCTTGCCGAAATGACAAACGCAAAACTCCCTGTTCCTCCTGGATTTACAATTACTACAGAGGCATGTAATGCATATTTTGCTAATGAGAAGCAATTTCCCGATGGAATGTGGGAACAAGTTCTAGAAGCGATTAAGGCATTGGAAGAAGGCTCTGGAAAACGGCTCGGGGACCCAAGTAATCCTCTACTCGTCTCCGCCCGGTCTGGTGCTCGCGTGTCCATGCCTGGCATGATGGATACTGTTCTCAATATTGGGATGAATCCAAAAGTTTTGAAAGGATTTGCAGAACTTACCGGTAACGAACGGGTCGCTTGGGATGCCTACCGACGTCTCATCCAGATGTTTGGCAATATTGTGAAGGAAATTGATCGCCATAAATTCGAAGCCATTCTTGATGAATACAAAGCCAAGGCCCCGGGTGGACGAGATACGGATCTCACCGTTTCAATGCTTAAGGAAGTAGTTCGTGATTTCAAGGCATTGTACAAAGCAGAACTCGGTAAGAAATTCCCTGATGAACCTCTAGAACAAATTCGTGAGGCAATCGGGGCGGTATTCAATTCTTGGTTTGGTGCCCCTGCAACTTCGTATCGTAATGCAGAAGGTATCCCCCACGATTGGGGAACCGCAGTTAACGTCCAAACCATGGTGTTTGGAAACATGGGAGAACGCAGTGGAACCGGTGTCGCATTTACCCGGAACCCTGCAACGGGTGAAAAGAACGTCTGGGGTGAGTACCTGCTTAATGCGCAAGGTGAAGACGTTGTCGCCGGTATTCGAACGCCACAACCCATTGCCGACCTTGAAAAGGAAATGCCCACGATTTGGAAGGAATTTATCAAGATTTCTGACCGCTTGGAACGCCATTACCGGGACATGCAGGACATGGAGTTTACCATAGAACGTGGGAAACTTTGGATGCTTCAAACTCGAACCGGCAAACGAACAGCATTTGCTGCAGTAAAAATTGCTGTAGATATGGTCAATGAAGGGCTCATCAAAAAGAAAGCTGCAATTCTCCGAGTGGACCCCGTTCAAATTGACCAATTTCTACACCCACGATTTGATCCAAAAGCAGTTGAGAAAGCCAAAACCAAAGGCAATCTTTTGGCTTGGGGATTGAACGCCTCACCCGGTGCAGCAACTGGACTCGCTATTTTTGATGCCGATACTGCTGCAGAGCGAGGACAAGCTGGCGAACAAGTGATATTAGTTCGACCTGAAACGAATCCGGATGATGTTCACGGGATGATTGAAGCCAAAGGAATTCTCACCCAACGTGGTGGAATGACCTCTCACGCCGCCGTCGTCGCACGCGGCTGGGGCAAGGCTTGCGTCGCAGGATGTGAAACCATTGCTATCGATATGGACACACGACGATTCCGAGTTGGAGACAAAGTCATCAGGGAAGGTGATTACATCTCAATCGATGGTACCACTGGTGCGGTGTTCAAGGGAAAGATCCACACAATCGAAGCCAGTTTCGATGAGGAAAGCGAACTTGTTACTCTTCTCTCATGGGCAGATGAAATTCGAAAACTCGGAGTTTGGACCAACGCCGATACTCCATCCGATGCCATACGGGCACGCAGCTTTGGAGCCGAAGGAATTGGGCTTTGTCGAACCGAACACATGTTCTTCGAGGAAGAACGACGCCCTATTGTTGTAAAAATGATAATGTCGGACGATGAAACCGAACGTCAAGAACTCCTCGATCAACTTCTCCCCTTTCAACGCGAGGATTTTGAAGGAATCTTCCGAGCAATGGATGGCTCACCGGTAATTGTTCGGCTCATTGATCCACCTATGCACGAGTTCCTTCCCACCAAAGATGAACTTGGTGAAGAAATCTGCCAACTGAAACTGGGCTTACAAGATAATCCTACTCCCACCAAACAGAAACGTCTGAAAAAGAAACTCAAACAAACCGAGAAGCTCCTCGAAATTGTGGAAAGCATGTGGGAAGTGAATCCCATGATGGGGCTCCGCGGCTGCCGAGCAGGTATTTCCTATCCTGGACTCACAGAAATGCAGGTTCGCGCGATTTTCGAAGCAGCATGTAACGTGACAAAAGACGGAGTTAAAGTATATCCCGAGGTCATGATTCCTCTCGTGAGCCACGTCAATGAGCTTATCCTTGAACGAGAAAAACTTGAGAAAATTGTCAAAGACGTTTTGAAAGAAAAGAAATGTTCACTGGATTATAAATTTGGATTAATGATTGAAACCCCACGAGCAGCCCTCACAGCAGATGTGGTAGCTCAATATGCCGACTTCTTCTCCTTTGGCACCAACGATCTTACCCAAATGACCTATGGTGTTTCACGTGATGATGCTGAAGGTAAATTCCTCCGCCAATACGTCACTTGGGGTATTCTCCCGCACAATCCTTTCGAAGTCTTAGACCGTGAAGGTGTTGGAGCCCTCATGAAAATGACCATCGAAAAAGGACGCGTCGCCAATCCCAAACTCGAAATCGGAGGGTGTGGTGAACATTTTGGTGAACCCAGTTCTGTTGAATTCTCCCATATCGTTGGATTGAATTATGTCAGCGCTTCACCCTTCCGAGTTCCCATTGCACGGCTAGCTGCTGCACAAGCTGCTATCCATCACAAATATGGTAGAAAATAGCAAAATAGCTCAAGGGTTAACCATGCCAGATGCCTTGAAGATTCGTCCAATGCGAAGCGATGAATGGGATATCTTCAAACAACTCGACGAAGAAATATTCGTAAAAGAAGATCACCTCGCTGAAGAGTTTTTTCAAGAACGAGTCCAGAAACCAGGTTTCTTCGCCATGGAATCAGAAACCAGTGAGCTCATAGGATATCTGGTGTTAGGTCGATTTAGCGAAGAGATTGCACACCTTGGACGAATAGGTGTTCGAAAATCTCTACAGAGTCAAGGTTTAGGTTCTCAGCTAATGGAATATGCTCTAAATTGGTTCCAGAATGAAACGGGTGCAACCGAAGTCCAACTCTACACCCAGGTTGATAACCTTCACGCTCAGGGTCTCTATAATAAGTTTGGATTTAGGGTAATTGGTCAAACATGGCACTTTTTTATTCCATTCAAAACATTAAGTCCTTCAGGGAAATTTACCGTTCACCCACTTCAACCTGATGAATATCAATCTGTTGCTAATCTTTTCCCAAATTCACTTCCGCTCGGAGCAATATATCACTTCCTTGAACGAAAGCAAGACCTCTATACGTTCAAAGACAGCACAATGCAAATCGTAGGGGCCACAAGGTTCACTCCAAGCTTTCCCGGCTGTTTCCCCTTCGCATTACTCCAACTTTCAGGATTCGACGATTATGCCAAGACATTTCAATCCCTCTGTGACCCACCCTCAGATGTACTACGAATAACCTTCCACGAGAATGAGCCTCTTGCTTCATTATGTAAAACACGGGGATACAAACTTCACCACAAACTCTTCAGAATGCAAACGATTTTGGAAAAATAAAAAGGAGAAGTGGAGGTGTAACCTCCACCATTTTATTCTGCTTTTAATCCTCGACGCCGCCAGAACAGATACAAGAGAATGATTACCACTATGATGATGACTACTCCAAGGATAACAAAGGGGATTATATTTGGAACTATGAATCCGTCGGTAGGCGTCGAATTCATTAGGGCTGCTGGTGACAAATCAGTTGCTGTAATGGTATACAGCACAACTGCTCCAAATGGAAAAGGTCCGATCACTGCTTCATAGGTGTCCCCTGAGGTTAAGCTCATGGAATAATCTATCCACGACGCTCCTCCATCCAAGCTCACTTGACATATAGCAGAGGCGACTCCACTCATATCAGTAATCTCTGCAGAAACAGTGACAAAGGTGCCAGTATCTGGAACTCTTGGGAACGGAGTGATTATTGGTCCGTCATTATCGATGTTGACAACAACATCTGCTTGGCTAGACAATTCATAGTCCCGGGCAATAATCCGGACCGGTACATCAATACTACTTGGAATGCTGGTTACATCCCAATTTATGTTGGTTGTTGTATGTCCAGTGATTACTGATACCCAATGAGTGCCAGTCCAGTAGTCAAG
>JAEOSV010000015.1 GCA_016840185.1 Candidatus Hermodarchaeota archaeon
CAAACCATGGAAACCCTCGACTTGGTCATCATTGCTGCAGAATGGGGCACCGGTCGACGCCACAAATGGCTTAGTGATTATCATCTTGCCGCACAAGATCCTGAAACTGGTGAATACCACATGTTGGGAAAAACCTTCAAGGGTTTAACAGATATTGAATTCGAGGAAATAACTCAGCGGCTTCTAGAATTAAAAATCGAGCAACATGGCGGAATTGTCTCAGTTCATCCCCGCATCGTTGTTGAAATCGAATACGATGAGATTCAACGAAGCCCAACCTACAAATCAGGAATGGCACTGCGATTTGCTCGAATCAAGCGTTTACGCTATGACAAGAATCCAGCTGAAGCTGATACGATTCAACGAGTCCAGGAACTCTACGATTCACAGTTTCAACGAAAAGCATCAACTGAACAGGTTGGTCGCACCTAATTCTAATTCCTGCTTGGTTGAAGACTTAGCCTCAAATATGAATTTCATTAGAAGCGGAAATCCATCGAGGTCCAAGAGTTTGATTGAATAAGGCAATGTAACTGGCTTGGTCGCTGACAACTGCTACAATTTCACCTTGATTTCCATAGGTGGGAGCAATAAGGACCTCCTGTCCATCACGAGATCCCCCGTAGAACTCCATGTTCGGGTTATTCCAGATACGGATGTTGCCTTGCTGTAATAGCTTTTGAGCGCTAGCAAGTTGCTTGTCACCATTGAGTGTTGTGATGATGTGAACACGATTCTGGGGTTGAATTTTACCTAATTCGGTGACGGGAACTTCATCAAATGAAGGATAAACCAATGTGATGGTTTCATCGACTCTTCGAAACATCTCTAACAAATGATTTTGGATACCTTCGCAAGTTACTATTCGCCAAGTTCGTTCGGCTTCTGCAGGTTCCATTTTGGTTAGGGTATCCCACAAACCGATTAGTACCTCTTGGGTTTGGACCGCTTGAGTTCGTAAGCGGTCCAGGGTCGGTTCTGTTTGGGCGGAGAAGAGCTGCAAAGTATTCACTGCAGTTGTTTCAGCGGTTTTGGCTCTTGCGGTAATTTCCTTAGCGAGACTCTGGTATTCGGTTTTTAGTGTCTGACGTTCTTTACTTAGAGTCCGACTGACACGTCTACCCGTTTGTTGAGTTTGGGTTATTAAACCTTCTTTGGCATTATCTAAAACTTGGTGAACCGTATCTACTATGGTTTTGCTTCTCTGTTCCAATTCAGTCGAAGTTGTGCTGTTGAAGGTTTGTAAACTTTCTTGCATTCGACGCATGTTTTCTTGGTTTGCACGGTTTAACCGGGTCTGCGTGAGACTCAATCCTTTAGTTTGGCTTTGTAATGCCTTTTCAACTTCTTGAGCAATCTCAACTTGGAACGTCTGTGTAGCATCGTCAATTCCCTGGCTGGAATCGGAAAAGTGCATACCGAGTTCAGTTTGCGAACCTGATAACACCGTGGTTAAGGAATTCATGAGGTAGTCTGAAGAACTAGTGATTTTCTCTCCAAAAGTTGACAAAGTTTCTCCAAATTGGGTAATCATGGTTTGGGAAATGGCATTTAGCTCATCAAACCTTGTTTGGAACGTTTTCTCATTATTAGCTAGGGTTTGATTGATAGCGTTCTTTAGTAAGGCGGTGATTGCAGTTTGATTTTGATCAAGAGTTTCTTTTCCTTCCTCCGTCACATGTTTGAGTTTATCGTGTAATTGGGTGTGAAGCGTTCTTGATTGTTCTGCAAGGGTTTGCAATGTTGTGGATGTCTCTGTGACTAGAGCTGACTGCTGGGCATCAATTGCATTTATTAAATTCACTTTACTTATTTCAAATTGCTCAACTAGCTCAGTATCAATTGTTTCTCCGGTTTCCCCAATTTTTTCCACTAATTTCGAGATAACCGTTTGTAATTGGACAAGTTCTTGCTGCAATGTTGTGACATAATCGTCAGTTTCTTCTGACAGAGAAACTGCAAAGTTTTCTAGGACTTGGTCGATTGCTGATCGCTGTTCATCTATCCGAGTAGAGCAGGTTTGACCAATTTCTTCAATGATACTCTTTGCCTTTGGAACCTGTTCACCAGAAAACTCCTCTAATTTAATTTGGATATCGTTTACTCCCTCAACTAGAGTGTTCCCTTGTTTTAGAATTAGATCTTGAACATTCTTCTTCAAACTATTAACAAGAGCTTCTTGCCTTTGCCGCTCAGTTTGTACATTCTCGGCGAAAGAAGTTGACGCTTCACTTATCGCTTCAAGATTCAAAGAAGTGGTGTTTTCTATCTCACCGGACATCGTCTCTATCTTTTTCGTTGTCTCGGTTCTATGTGTCGAAATGTCACTGCTTAAAGATTCTAGGAGGCTTTGAGTTTCTTGAAGTTGTGCAATACAGTCCTCTTGCATCTGTGTAATGCCTTGGGAAATTTGTTTGTTTATCACGGTTTTTTCGCGTTCAAGGGTTTGAGCCGTCGTGGTTAATAAGTTAGTTATATCATCGTCAATATTCGTTAAATTCGTGTTTACGCTCACTGTTGTTTGATCAACCGCCGTTCCGATTGCTGTATTTAAGGCCGTGAGATTTCCAGCAACAGCTGAAGAGTATTCATCAATGATTTTTGTAAGTGGTATCCAGTATTTTTCCACCAAGGCTCGTGCATTTGTGTCAAATTTCTTGACCGTGTTGCTAATTTTTTCATTCATTTTTTCAATTGGGTCGCTAGCGGGTGGAGCCTGAGACGTTGAATATTCACGGAGTTTTGGTTGGAGCTGTGTTCTGAGACGTTTTTCCAACGCAGTTTGAAAAGCTGCTTCTGCTTGAACTTCAAGAGCTACTTGTTCATTCGTTGTTTTTGTGCGATAGGTTGCTAATATTTCCTCAGCATTCGTTTTTAGAAGCTTATTGAGCTGAGGTTTCAACATCTTAGCATAATTGAATTGAACGAGATGTTGTACGACCGTTTTAAATTCTGTTGAAATGTGTTTCCTATTGGTCATTTGTTGACGATCTAAGGCTGATTGATAATCAACAAAAATCGCCAACAGACTCGTAATTTGGTTTTCTAAATGCTGTTCAGATAATTCGGAAAGTAATGAACCTGGTACAGATTCGAGATTGGCGACAATGGATTTGAAAATCGCTGAAATTTGTACTTCTCGGTTGGTCTGTTTCTTGAGTTGGGTTTTGAAGTTTTGAAAAATTACATCTAATTCCTCATTGAGTTTGTCTCGAACTGCCTTTTTCTCCTTGGCTAAAACGGTTTTCGGAAGTGCTCGTATTTTTTCGAGAGTTGTTTGTAGCAATTTATCGATTTGAGTTTCACGCTTTGTTTGACGTGAGATTTTTTGTCTATAATCACGTAAAATTGGCTTCATTCGGGCTTTAAAGCTGGTAGTTGCAGCCTCATTGTATCGAGAAATTTGTTGACCATAGATTTCTTTGAATTCATCACGGGTGAGGTTAAAAGCTGTATCCGCCTGTTTGCTTCGTAAATTGTCTTGTTCTGTTAGAGATTCTTGGAAACTAGCTGTTATGTCTTCTACCTGCTTACGCAGGGCTTTTGTAATTGATACGTTTATGCTCTTTAGTTTTGAAGCCGTGAGCTGCTTTGATACCAACGTTTCAGTTGAAGTGGCTACTTGATTCTCAATCGTTGCCATCTTTCTTTGCAAATTTGTTTGATAATCGTTCAATGCATTAAGAGCGTAAATGGGTAAATCTTCTGATAGGATTGAATTCAAATCACTCAGGATTGCTTGATCACGCTTTGTTAGTTGCGTTGTAAAAGCACGAATAGATCGGGCAATTGATTTGTCTCGTGTTGTTTGAATTTCCGTATTCGCAGGTTGATAATTTCCAATTACATTTTCGACTCTGAGAATTTGTTCTTCTCGAAGCTTGTCAGCTGTACTTTCGATGCCATCTGAGTATTGCCTTACAATTTTGTATAGTTTTGATAATTCCTTTTGCAACTCGGAGGTTGTTGTGCTTTTGATTTTCGTCATTGCCGCTTTGAATGCTCTTGTCTGTTTTTCAACCATCTTTTGATCTCTTGTGGCCTGACTTCTACCATCTGCTGCAGACTGTTTTATGGTGCTTTGTGCGTACTTTAACTTGGTTTCAGCATGGTTGAGTAATTGCTTCTCTGTTTGTTCAAGGGCAGTAACGGTCGTTGCTGCTTCAGTATTCAAAACTTTCTGTAATTGCTTACCAAGTGCACGATGCTGATCTTCTTGTAATGCAATTTTTGTTTGAAAGTCAGCAAGAAATGTTTCAGTGTTTTTCTGAACCGTACGTAATCGTCGTTTCAGACGTCTCCCGACTTGGCCAGCAATGGACTTGAAGTTAGTTTTAATCGTCTTTTGCTGTGTTTTACTTTCTTTGATGAGTGCTTGAAGAAGGGCGTCGACTTCCAAAAGCTGGGATAAGTATGCATCTCGCAGTTCAATGCCTAAATTCTGACTTGCACTTTCAAGGATTTGGTCGTGTTCCGTCTTAACCTGCTCCATCAGAGTAGATATGGAGGTCTTTATTTTCGAAAATTGAACAAAGTTCAGGGAAGAGGGAGGCCATTTCGCAACGGTGGTTTCGGCTTCTTTGTGGAGGCGGCTCAGTTCTGAACTACTATGATTATGGACTTTCTTAAGATCTTGAAAGAGTGTTTCGACGATTTGCACTGAAGTATCTCGACTTGATTTGATAATTGAATCCATGGTTGTTGTGGCTTTGTTTGTCTGTTGGACAATGCGACGGTTTTCTTTCTTGGTGGCTTTCTCCAGTTCAGATATGAGGTTGGTTAGTACTTGTGTTCGTCGAGCCCACGTCTCTCGTAATTGAGTTGATATCTCTTGATTATGTTGTCTAAGAGACTTATTATTATCTTTTTGTAATGTCTCCAATACCAGTTGGGTGTCCTTATAGAAAGAATCGATATTATTTGTGAAAGTGACAGCGGTCTCTTCGGTGATTTCGGATTTACTTTCTTTTTGAGTGGTGATTTCAGATGCAACGGCTTTAATGCCTGTTTCCATTTTGCGTTGCAGGAGTGAATTTCCGTCTTCAAGTTGGGTTTTTACATGTTGCGAAATCTCGTTTGTGCGAGCGAGGAGCTGATTTGCTGTAGAGCTCACCCATTGTTTTGCCTCTTCTTGGTGGGCTTCAATTGCCTTAATGGCATCGTCTGCAGCTTGTTTATAGGTGAGTTCTAGTTCATTGATTTTATTCTCGATGAGGGTATTGAGTGCATTCAGAACTGAGTTGGTTTGTTCTGCAAGTTCCGTCTCGCTAATTGCTGAAAGATTGTTTAATGATTTCTGAAGATTTTCGGCCACGTTACTCAATACGATGTTTGTCGCCATTGCGGCTTCGTTTAACGCGACTCCCTGGCGTTCGTTTAGGTTTTCCAAGGCGTTTCGGGTTTGCCTGGTCATCAGTTGCAATTCATCATGAATTTCGCCTAACGTCTTGGTTTGAAGTTTCTGTAGATCCTTCCACGATTTCTGTGTATCTTTGGTGAAAGCTTGAACTTCATCAGCTAATTCTTTGTATGGGGCAAACGCCCGATACCGTGCAACTACACCTGGCAGTGATTTGATAAGATGCTTCTTCTCAAGAGTCTTGATCGTGCTTATTACCTTGACAATTGGAATACCAGAATAATTGCTAATCTCATCCGCGGTAAGTTGACCCATAACTAGTAATACAGTATATGCTCGGCTTTGAGATTCAGTGAGCTTAAAATGGACCTGCAATGCAGTTAATAACTCGGTAGAAATCTCAATGGGAGTGGCGCATTGGGCCCCTTTTCCGTCTTCAGATGGAGTGGGTGCGGGCTTAGGTTTTTCTTCTTTTGGAGACATTTTTCATCACTTAAATTCCACTACGGTTTCTAACGTAGAGTTTCAAGGTTCATTCTTTCATCGACGCTAATTGATTCGCTTCACCCTCTATAAGGGTGACGCGTCAAAAAATGATGGGAATTAGGCTTTTTCTTTGAGTCACTGCTCTTGTGCCGCTAATACTCCTGATCCAATAGGGAATTCAAAGCCCATGCGTTTTAACACGATTTCAATAATCGCGAGTGTTGCAAGTACGTCCCGTTCCGTACAGATATTCATGTGATTAGTTCGCCAAATCTTCCCCTTTACGGGACCCTGTCCACCGGCAATCAAAATTCCCAAGCTTCGAACCTGTTTTCGGAATTCTTTGTCAGTTATCCCGGAAGGATATTTCACGGCTGTAACAGTGTTTGAGTAGTGCGCAGGGTCTGCTAACAAATCGAGCCCCATACCTTGATAACCCGCACGGGAAATTCGACCTAATCGACGATGGCGTTCGACCCGATTTTCATATCCTTCTTCAAACATGATTGTCAGGGATTCATGAAGACCATACATGAGGCTGACAGCTGAAGTAAATGGGGAATCACCAAATCCATCGTACCGCTTTTTAGCTCTCACTAAGTCA
>JAEOSV010000132.1 GCA_016840185.1 Candidatus Hermodarchaeota archaeon
ACCTAACCCGTATTCTACAACTATGAGCATCTTAAATGCATATGCACACTAGCTCACAAAACGAAGCAACCCACAATAGATTATTAATCGAAGTTCTGAATAACCCGCGTCAACCACCTATTGGGCATGAAAATCCGACAACCGTAATCAGCTCATGGGGATTGAATCAGTCTTGGAAATTCAGAATCGTCTGCGTCAACCACCTGCATGGCTTCACTACGATGCAAACTCACAATTCTTTACGCAGTTTGGAACAGCGTTGAAATAGTATTAATCTGGGTTTCAAGATCAAGGTCTCGAAGAGCCTCCAAGGCTTTCTTTGGTTTTCCTCGTTTCGCTAGCCATTTTGCTTTAATCGATAAATGAAATTTCTGATATGCGGGTATTAGTTCTGTGACCTTGGCTTGACTAAGTTGTTTACCAGAGGATCGGTGTAGATCCTTGATGATTTCTTCTTGTCTCTTGATAACCGCTTCTGCGTGTTTGAGTAGTCCGAATATAACAAGTCTATCTCCAATATGTGTCAAAGCGCGATAATTTTCGAGGTGACTCCAATCAAGGATTTGCTCTTTGAATCGCCTCGGTGCAGATTGTTGTCGAACAATATACGATCTGTAAAGCTTGCAGAATCCTACTATTATATTGTTGGCGACAGAATCCATCCCTATATCCTTGTAGGCTTGCGCTATGAGAGAGTTTAGACTTGCAGACCAACTTCTTTGACTCACCCTCAGAGTCACCGTACTAGCCTGCCTCAAACGTAAGTCTGCTTTTTGTTGATTATCTAATTTCGCAAATAGTTTTGCGAGTTCAGTAGCGTTCCTCACATAATCCGCCACAAGCAGATCCAAAGGAACCCCCCTGAGTTCGTCCGTCATATCATGAATGTCTTTCCAAAGCCAGGACAGATACTCGTCTGCTTTTTCGATATAGCGTTCATCGGCTTTAGAAAGATCGGTAAGTAATTCTAGTACGTCACATAGACCCATAACTAATCCTGGTAAGCTAGATGGCTCATGTTCTTCTGTTACGGAATGGGCTTTCTCAAATTCACCGTTGGCGAGGAAGGCATAAAAAATCGCTCTTCTCACATCTTTGTCGCCAAGAGATGGTCCTTTTTGATGAAACATTTGCAGTGCTTTGTCCGGTAAACCAGCTTTTGCCACAAGTGTTGCACGGGCATAATAGGGATCCAATAGTTTCTCCTGTTGAGTGGTCACAAACTCTTCAGCGAAATCAAACACATCTTGCTTTATATCAGACTGATCTAATTTATGAGCAAGCTCTATGGTGTCTCCCAAATACCAGAATGATAAATCAATTTCATAGACATCTGATAATTCATTTGTAGCCAAGTGGGTTTTAAACTTCGGCCACAAAGACGTTAATAGCTTCACCGCGTTTTGCCTTTCACCGATACTTTGTAACGCTTGAGCAATTTGCATCCTGAAACCGGTTGCTGTGAGAAAGTTTTTCTCTTTTTCACAAGCAGCTAAGGCGAATTTGAGGAACTTTTCTGAATCCTTGGAAAGATGTAGAGTGGAGCTCATGAAATCATCTCGTACAGAAAAGGTGTGACACCTGCGTCTAAGTGCTTCATATATCTATAGACCCCCAGGATTCAACCCCTGAAAACCAGGAGAAATCAACCCTACAGGATTGAAAATTATTCCTCGAAATTTCGAAATTTTTTATACTTTCCCTCAGATGATTAAGTACTTTGATATGCAATGCCATGTACCCGTTTATCGCGTAGACATCGTAAGCCTTCGGGCATAAGATTATGAACGTGGTACGTCCTCCAATATAGTTAGATGTGATAGGATGACGTCGTACAAGGAAGTAATTTTCAAGTTTGTGATGGTTGGGAATCGGGGGGTAGGTTGTCGCAGCCTACTCGCCCAGACTAAAACACCTTCGTTCACCATGGCGTTCAGTGATGAGTTCGGAACCAATATCGCAGTAACTGATTTTACCTTCCCTCCGCTTCAGGTCAAACTCGTCATTTGGAACATCCTCGACCTTCCCACCGGGCGTTTACTCCGTAAGTTCTTCAGCCAAGGAGCTAACGGCATTCTCTATGCCTTTAATGTTCGCGACCAGTCCTCCTTCGAGGCGATTCCCAAGTGGCGAAAGGAGATTCAGTCACACCAAAGCGATCTGCCTTCCGTACTGATAGGCACACACACTGATCAACCTGAACAGCGGGTAGTTTCCTACTACAAAGCTGCAAAGTTCGCCGAAGCCCATCACATGCCCTACTTCGACACGAGCAGCCATGATGGCCCGGTACTCACCAATCCGCTACGAACTCTCACTTACGCGTGTACAAAACGATTCATCACCTATTGTGGCGAACAATACGTGGATGAAGAACCAGCTTGACTTGCAATTACTTGACCAAAAACGCCCTGGAAGGCGTAATGGCGCTTAAATCATTTTCAACGGCTTCTTCAAATGCAGTGAGTTCGATGCCATCAGCAAGGTCCCATGAGTACATACGTATCCCAATATGAGTTATCCAGAGTGCTAGACTCCAGTCGAGAGGTGCATTTACAAGAGACCAGAGAATGCGCTGCAACCCAAAGATAAGAATCCGACGACGCAGGTCTTGATTTGTAGGAATCACTTCCCACAATTGCTGTTGGGTTCGATGTAAGAAATCGGGAGGTCTCTCATCCGTTGTGTGCGAGTCTTGGTCACTGGTTAGCGCCAACAACTTGAAACGCTCCAAATCCCCAGAAACTTCAAATAGAAACCAAACTGCATCACCTTTTTCGACAACACAAGAAGTCATTGAATCTGTCAGACGGACGCCCTTACGTCCCTGATAGCGACCAAACAAAACGCGAAATTCGCGTTCCATTATCTCTATCGATTGCTCACCTGATCCATCGTTGAAAATCAGCTCAGTAATGGGGTATGTCGTCGCGTAATGGTCATAGGCATCCATATTCGCAAGGAATTTCCGTTTATACCATTTTGTACAGGCAAACTCCTCGATGGGGTCGACATCAACATTACGTAAAAGTTGGATGAGCGGTGTAAACTGAAAGGAGTATACCATATAACCTTCTTCTGAACCTTCTTCTCCAGTCCAGCCTTCAATTGTGGGAAGTTGAATCATGACCTTCCAATATGGCTGCATGCTATCACCAGATGGAAAT
>JAEOSV010000133.1 GCA_016840185.1 Candidatus Hermodarchaeota archaeon
AAATACTCTCTATTATCAGTATGACGGATACCTCAAAAATATCCTCGGGGGTGCCCTTCAGACATTTTCTGCTGGAGCAGAGAACTTCCGGATGATATTCCTTCAGTTATCAATTCCGGTGTTTTTCATTGCACTCTACTTGGGTATAACCTTAAACGATGTGTCATATTCCATTCGACGCCGTGAAGTTGGACTCCTACTCACAAAAGGAGTGACTCGCGGTACCATTACAAGCTTATTTGTATGGGAAGCAATCCTCACCGGAATCTTGGCGAGTATTTTTGGAATCTTAATAGCCGTATTTGTTATTCCGTTTTTTATTCCCACGATAACATGGTTCACGATTTTTGCAACGGGTATTGGAATTGATACGATTTTTCTTATCTTTATCTTTGGAATAATGCTTGCAGTTATTACTTCCTATCTACCAGCACGTAAGGCTTCAAAAATCCCTACAACTGAAGCTATTCGTGAATATACCCTGACCGGAGAAGCAACAGGATATCCTCGAATGTTAGCCTGGACCGCTTTGATTCTGGGAACCTATAAGCTCATTATTTGGCTGTCAGGAGTTAACGTTGCCGAAGTAGCAATTAATCTGTTATTTTCAAATCCAATTCTCGGTTCACTGGCGTTATACTGGGTTATCTTTGACGGGGTAATCGCTTTTTGGGCACCACTGCTATTCCTCTGGGGCTTAGTCACAATAATTGTGAAAGGATGGAAAGGATTCTATCATTATTCGGAGCGCTTTATTGGTAGGATTATGGGAGACTTGGGGGGTTTGGCATCACATAATATTTCACGGCGCCCTGGGCGAACTGTAGCAATCATCTTCATTACAGCTCTGTTGGTCGGTTATAGCATTCAAACAATTGGGATCCTGGCAACAAGTAATGATTTAGCAGTGAGGAGTGCGTATACTAATGTGGGGGCAGATATCCGGGTTCATGTTAATAACCCAGAGAATGTAACTGATCTTTTACCAATAATACGTAATATTGATGGTATACAAGGAGCAGCTGGAGAATTTGCCTTCAGTATGTCTACTGTTTTTAATAATGGACTAAACGTGAGAGCCATCAATGTGAGTGAATGGAATGGAGTTGCCTATTTTGAGCCAGGGTGGATTTTGGGTGTACCTACGCAAGTAGCATTTGATGCAATTGATGGAAATAATGAGACAATTATCCTCCAGAAAAAAATCGCCAACGAGCTTTTGCTTGGACTCGGTGATAATATTACGGTTCAACTCTCATTAGGGGGTAATTGGTCTCAGCTATCAATAGTGGGTTTCATGGGTCCTGAACCTGAATATACTCAATCGCCTTTTGGGATTACCGGGACATGGTCTGGAGAAGACACATGGTCATATACATCCATTGATCTAATTGAGAGCAATTCCTCGGAAATATCACCTACTGGGTATGTGATAATTTCCTTATTATCTCCTACTTATAATGGAGAAGTGGTTCAAGCCCTTGAAGCATTAGATGATGTACAAGCTGTGCAGTCAGCAATAACATATATTGAAGAGTACAATACAAATGTGCTTCGAAGTTCAGCAACCAATATGATGCAATTAGGTGTGGCTTTTGCCATTATCCTTGCATCAGTAGGTACATTGGTTATCATTTATTTGACCCTACGAGAGCGACGTACAACGACAGCCTTGATGAGCGCCCGAGGAATGACCTACTCACAGACAGTCAACATGCTTTCGGCTGAAATTTTGACAATGATGCTTTTTGCCATTCTCCTTGGTGTTTCAGTGGGTCTCGTCATTTATTATGGGCTTGTTTTTGGTGGAGCATCGACAGAGCCACAGCTCCTGTCATCTAGATTCTTGCCACCTGAATTTGCTGGAATGGTTGGACTATTGACAGGAACCATCATTGTTCTCTTGATTGTGAATACTCTTATTCCAATTCTAATTGAGGCGCGTACAGCCCGATATGATCTTTCTGTGTTAAGGTGATAACAAAATGGCATATATTGAAGTCAAGGATTTGGTTCGTGTCTACCGTATGGGACCTGTTGAGGTTCGGGCTCTTCGTGGGCTCAACATGAGTGTCCGTGAAGGAGAACTCATTTCAGTCATGGGTCCATCGGGATCAGGAAAAACGACCTTACTTAACATCCTCGGTGGGCTTGACCGAGCCACGGCTGGGGAGGCGAAAGTTGGTGATGTAGATGTCACATTTCTTGATCGAAAACAGCTCGTGATGTTTCGCCGGCGTGTTGTTGGGCACATATTCCAGACATTAAACCTAGTTCCAACCTTAAGTGCCGCTGAAAATGTTGCGCTTCCTATGATTGTGAATCAAGTGCCTCGAAGTGAGAGACGCGAACGGGTCGACGAGTTACTTGGAATTGTCCAACTCACTGATCGTGCTAAACATAAACCAGATGAATTGAGCGGGGGCGAACAACAGCGAGTCGCCATTGCGGCATCTTTAGCGAATGATCCTCCGATTGTTTTGGCTGATGAGCCGACTGGTGAGCTAGACTCAGAGACTTCACAAGTCATTGTGGATTTCTTGGTGCAAATCAATCAAAAGTACAAGAAGACGATCATCCTCGTAACCCACAATCCCCTTGTTGCTGCGGCGAGTGAACGGATTCTGCGAATTGATGACGGAGTGATCAAGGCAGCGTATACCCCAGCTGAACTTGAAGCGGGAGCAGAAGGACGGGCTGTGGGTTATGTTGACCAGATGCGGCAACGCATCAAGAAACTCACTAAGGAACTCAAGGACTTGGATACGAAATTCAAGAAAGGTAAGGTCACCGGTGATGAGTACGTCGAAGAGCGTTTACGATTGAAAGCCGCGATTCGTGGTCTTGAGGATGAAGTCCACCGACACGGTGGTTAAACCGATAATCCCATGTTTTCAGCAGAAACGGAAGTATTAATTGTACTTTTCCCTCCTTTGATGCATAGCAGTTCATTTCATTTGATTAGGAGTCGGTCGTACCGTGCCTTTCCGTGACTACATTGCTGCCCCCCACAAGCTCGCCTATATTGAGGGGAAGGACCGACATGAGGTTCCGTGTATTTTCTGTGCCATTATCGATGGAAACCCGCGGGTGATAACTAAAATCGTGTATCGGGATGATGAGTTCATGGTTATCCTGAACATGTTTCCCTTTAACCCGGGGCATGTGATGGTGGTTCCCATCCGGCATGTCGTGAAGCTTTCGGAGTTGACCCAGCAGGAGTTGGATGCGTTCTTCCGGATGGGTGCAAAGACGGTACGGCTCGTTGAAACTGCCTTTGGTCCGACAGGGGTGAATATGGGGTTGAATATCGGGTCCGCGGCAGGAGCAAGTATTGAGCACTTGCATTTACACATCGTTCCACGGTATCCCCGCGAGCTTGGGTTTATGGAGACTACCGCAGATACTCGAACCTTAGTAATGGATGCGGAAACCACCTATCAACGACTGGTGCCCCATTTGGACATTCTCAAAAAGGAGGGAACAACTTGAAAGATAAACAAGACAACATGTCACATCAGGGTTTGGTGCAGATTTATACTGGTGATGGGAAGGGGAAGACTAGCGCAGCCTTGGGATTGGGGCTTCGAGCGGCAGGTCATGGTTTCGAAGTATATATGATTCAGTTCATGAAAGGACAAATCAACTATGGAGAGTTGGAAGCGGTCAAACGCATTCCCAACTTCACAATCCGCCAGTTTGGTCGTCCAGACTTTGTTGATAAATCCAATCCAGATCCCGAAGACATCACACTAGCCCAAGAGGCGTTGGAGCATGCTCGTGAGATTATCAAAGTTGGGAGTGTGGATTTTCTCATTTTAGATGAAGTGAATGTGGCGATTGACTTTGGATTGATTACCGACAAAGAAATTATTGCGTTAATCCAATCCCGTCCACCCCAAATGGAATTGATTTTAACGGGCAGATATGCACCACCATCGATAATCAAACTCGCAGATCTCGTGAGTGAAGTAAAGGAAGTCAAGCACCCCTATCAGAAGGGAGTGGCAGCGCGAAAAGGCGTGGAAATGTAGAGAGCAGTATGGTGAGTTGTATTGACGAAAAAGCGGCGTGTCAAGAAAGCGCTACAAAACTGGGAAGCCAATGTGCTCACGCCGTACATGAAGACTGCACCGGAACGCGCTGATAAATTCATGACCACGTCTAGTCAACCTGTGAAACGGCTTTACACCGCCGATGATATCCAAGATTTTGATTATCAACAGGACCTCGGGTTTCCTGGGCAACCTCCGTATACACGAGGCGTGTATCCTACGATGTATCGTGGACGTTTATGGACCATGCGTATGTACTCGGGATTTGGCAACGCAGAACAAACCAATGAACGGTATCGATACCTCCTCGAACAAGGTCAAACTGGGTTAAGTGTTGCCTTTGATTTACCCACTCAAATTGGTTATGACTCCGACCACCCCATGGCTGCCGGGGAAGTCGGAAAATGCGGTGTGTCAATCCCTTCAGTTGAGGACATGGGCATCCTGTTCCAGGATATTCCCCTTGATAAAGTCAGTACGAGTATGACGATTAACGCGCCTGCTGCGGTTTTGCTTGCGATGTATATTGTGATTGCAAAACGACAAGGTGTGGAGCCCAAGGTGTTGCGGGGCACGATTCAAAATGATATTCTCAAAGAATATGTTGCGCGGGGGACCTACATTTATCCCCCACAACCGTCCATGCGGTTGATTACCGATACCTTCGCCTATTGTCGAGAGGAGTTGCCCCGGTGGAATACCATAAGCATCAGTGGGTATCATATCCGCGAAGCGGGTAGTACTGCGACCCAAGAAATAGCGTTTACATTTGCCAATGGCATTGCCTACGTGCAAGCGGCAATTGAAGCGGGATTGCAGGTAGATGAATTTGCACCACGTTTATCCTTCTTTTTTGGATCCCACAATGACCTGTTCGAAGAAGTAGCAAAATTCCGGGCTGCACGTCGCTTATGGTATAAGATCATGCGAGAACGGTTCAATGCGGAGAATTCCCGTTCGTGGTTACTCCGTTTCCATACACAAACTGCGGGGTGCAGTTTGACCGCACAACAACCCGAAAATAACATTGTCAGGGTTACAATGCAAGCCCTTGCTGCTGTTCTCGGGGGTACACAGTCTCTGCACACGAACTCCATGGATGAAGCCCTTGCCCTCCCGACTGAAAAGGCTGCAACAATTGCGTTGCGCACTCAACAAATCTTAGCTCAAGAGACAGGGACCGCTAGCACCATTGACCCCCTTGCGGGTTCATATTACCTTGAGAAACTCACTGAAGATATCGAGGAGGGGGTCGTGAAATATCTGGAGCGCATCGATAAAATAGGTGGCGTGCTTCGTGCGATTGAAACTGGCTTTATTCAACGAGAAATTCATAACAGCGCCTACCTGTATCAACGGGAGATTGAAACAGGGGAAAGGGTGGTCGTTGGGGTGAACCAATTCGAGATTCCAGAAGAAGAACGAACCATTGATTATCTTCGAGTTGACCCTGCTGTCGAGAAAAGCCAAGCAAGGAAGCTGAAAGAGTTGCGGAAGAGCCGTGACTCCAACGATGTGGAATCGGTGCTCAACTGGCTTCAAATAGCTGCAGAAGGAACAGAGAATCTGTTCTATCCAATTATTGCCGCGGTTGAAGCCAAGGCAACACTTGGCGAGATATGTGATGCCCTTCGGCTTGTTTTTGGAGAATATGAGGCTCCGCAAATCTTCTAACGTTCTTTTTGTATTCCAGCTCCGGAAGGCACAGTTAGGAAAACTACGAGGATTAATGACAATCCAATCAGTGCCGCGACCCAGTAGACGCCAGGGAGAGCCCAGAAGGCAAGAACCAAAGCCATGATGAGTGGACCCAATGTTTGTCCTAACCGCAAGACTAACCCATTCAGTGACATGACGGCTGCCCGATTTTCCATGGGAGCGAGATTCACAAGGAGATTCTGAGTGGTGGGAATTGCTAACCCCATGCCAACTCCAAAGATTCCTACAGGGATGAGAATAATCAACAGCGTGGGAGCAAACGGGATGAGAAACAAACCTAAAGCGATGAAGGGGAAGGCGGCAATTAGAAGTGCCTTCATTGAAAATCGGCGAATTAAGTAGCCAACGAGGAAAGAGGTGACGGCAGCGGTTACCGAGATGAAGGAGACGACGAGCCCAGCGATGAAGGAGTTCACGGAGAACAGAGAAATCACAAGAAAGGGTAAGTAGGTAATGATGGCGCCATAAAGCATTATGAAAATGGATGTGCTTACTATGAATAGACCCGCAACTTGTCGATCTTGGAGAACTTCACCAATTTGACTGATATATTTTCGTAAAGTGAGGACATACTCAGGTTTGGGTGCAGTGAGCCAGAAGAGTGAGGCTAGCCCAATTGGGATGGCGAGAAGTGGGAGATAGAAGGGAAAATACCACGCAAAGAGGGCTAAGAACCCACCAACTGTGGGATAAATTGCTGTGGCAACACTTTGGACACTCGCATTATAGCCCATAACCTGAGTCCGTTGTTTCTGACGATAGAAATCACCAATGATAGTCACATTCAGAGAACCCAGCGAAGCGGCACCAACACCTTGAAAGAACCTAAGAACGAGTAACATGATGAATGGTGAAAGCCCGAAAAGAACCCCTAATGGCTCGGAAAATGCACAAGCAAATCCCGCTATCCCAAACAATAACAACGAGGGAACTAACACGCGTTTTCTACCATAACGGTCCGCGGCGACACCGAGAAATGGAGTAAGAATGATACCCGGAAATGTGAAAATGATGATAACCAAGCTGATCATTCCTGGTGGAATGCCCAGTGAGGCACTCATCACAGGGAAAGCCGGAGTGATGCTTGCGACGCCCATAACGCCTATGAGGGTGGTTCCGAAGATTATGAGGAGATTGGCACTCAGTGGAGGTCTCTTCGGCTCATTATGGCCAACGGGTACTTCAGTGGGCGTCATAGTTCGCTTCAGCACCTAACCCTTGATAAAAACGTTTGTAGGTTACCAGTTCAGTGAAACAGAAGTCTTTTCAAGGCTTCAACGTGAAGAAGAAGCGGAGTTGTGTGTGTCATTGCGTATTGCTCACATAGGAATTGCCGTCAAAGATGCGGAAGCGGCTCTAAAATTATATCGCGAGGTTTTCGGATTAGAACCGTCCAGTATTGAAACCGTGGAAAGTCAGAAAGTGAAAACAGTTCATCTTCCAATCGGTGATTCCAGCATTGAATTACTCGAATCAACAAGCCCAGATGGCGTCGTGGCAAAATTCATCGAAAAACGGGGCGAAGGGATTCACCACATTGCTATTGAAGTGGATGACATAGAAGCTGCTCTCATACAGATGAAAGCAGCGGGATTTCAATTGATTGATGAAAAACCGCGAATGGGCGCAGGCAATATGCTGATTGCCTTTGTTCATCCGCGAAGCACAAATGGTGTATTGATGGAATTATGTCAACCAAGCAAATAGATAGCGCGTGAACCACATGGTTGAACCACCAATCCCCATGGAACCACGAAACGACCCTTTCCAGCATGCATTTGGTAACACGTCCAAGCTAGTGTTCAAACGATTACTCCATTTTCCATCCCTTCCCTCAACAAACGCTTACATTAAACCATTAGCGATAGTAGGTGAACCCGAAGGATTGGTAGTTCTGGCAGACGAACAGACGGCAGGTAAAGGGCGTCTGGAGCGAAGCTGGCATTCACCCCTTGACGGATTATATTTTTCATTACTTGTTCGCCCCATGACTATTGCCGCGAAAAATACTCCACTCATAACCTTAACGACAGGGTTGGCAGTGGCAAAGGTGTTTCAAAGTGCCTTAGGGTTAGATCCTGTTTTGAAATGGCCCAATGATGTGCTATTAGGTAATCGTAAGGTTGCAGGTATTCTGGTTGAATCCGCTTTCATTGGTGGTGACATTGAATACGCAGTCATTGGGATTGGGATTAACGCCAATCCGAAACGCACGGATTTTCCAGAAGCATTGCAACCCACAATAACGACGCTTCACGAAAGGCTTACTCGCAAGGTAGATATGCCTCGATTGTTTGGATATCTGATTGGTCAACTTGAATTCTGGTATCTGAAACTCCGTGATAAAGGCTTCAAAGCCATCGAGCCACATTATCGACGGTTAAGTCATACCCTGGGTAAACAGGTCACAATTGACATAGGTAATCAGCAAGTAACAGGTCTAGCTAAGGGACTGGAACCAGATGGTAGTTTGGTGGTCCAAACACCTGAAGGTCGACAAGTCATACGGAGTGGGGACGTGGTTTCCTCAACTTCCGACGTCAATAATGAATAATCTTAACAAGCCTTTTAGGTACAAAATTCTCAGAACCACCTAGTGAATCAAGATGTCAGGCTTCAGTTTCCAACTTGTGTTAGCATTACTGTCCGCACAGCTCGACTTCGTAGATGTCTTGCTAAACCTGATTTTTGGTGCCTTTGGGTTATTTTTCGTCCTCTTCATAGTCATCTTTGTGGGGATTTTCGTATTCGCATTCTACATGATTTGTAAGAGCATGCGCGCCGCTTCAAAGGAGATGGATATGGTCCAAAGCACTGTCGTGGATGCATCTTCTCGAGAAGACCGACATTTGATTCGAGAGAGTCTTCCAGCAGCCTGCCCTCAATGCGATGCTCCGCTCAAATATAATGAGGTTCAATGGACTGGACCCCGACAAGCAGAATGCCCCTATTGTGGAACTGCAGTAGAACTGGAAGAAACAATCGTAGGGGATACTTAGAAAAAAGAAGTTCGGGTGACCAGCCCTGTGCTAGTCACCTTACAATCAATTTTGCTAAAGGAACAAAAATTGCGTTCTTAGGTAGTCTTCCAAAGCAAGTGAAGGTTGCAATATTCACGAGCCATGTCGGGCTTACCCTTCATTGGGAAGTCTGCTTCAGGTTTTTGACCTGGTTCAAGGAACTGTCGCATGATGGTGCCATCTTTGACCACTTGGATCCATTCAATCCAGTGTTCATCCGCCATTGGGTGGGGAGTTGAGCCAACAACGACGTGGATGCCGTCTTGGGTTTCTTCCACAACTGGCACATGCTTTTCAGTCTTGAAGTCCGCGGTTTGTTCATCCATGAGTTTCATGGATTGACCACAACAGACTAGTGTTCCAGCGCCTTTGTGTAGGACTTCGACAATGTTTCCGCAAATTTCGCATTTGTAGATTTGGAGTAATTCAGTCATTTTATAATCACCAATCGATATACCATGAGGAGGTCTACCCGGCTTTTTCTTTTGCCTCTTGTTCTTTCTTCTTTTTTACCATTTCTTGGACGTCGTTGTAAATCTCTTCGCCTACGCATTCTTTGGCGTATTCACAATACTCTACGCAGGACATGGTATCGTTGTAAATGGTAAAGCCGCAGTTATGACAGTCTATCTTCACGTCACTGGTGAAGAGTTCAATTTCCTCGTCACACTTGGGACAGGTTTTGAAGATGATTGAGGGCCGTTTTAATGGTGCGGCACCAGGGCAGTCATCGATAATCTTCAAGGTTATCAGTGTGGAGTTAACAATGTTGACCTTAAAACCGGTTTGGTTTTCCTACTCTTCCGCCTTTTCATCCTTGTCAGTATCTTCAGTGTCTGTGAGTTTCTTTTGGTCACCCTTGGGCTCTGCTGGAGCGTCTCCCATTGCTTCAGGAGCATAGTCTGCAACCTTTTCGATGGCCGCAATCAATTGGTCCTTCAACTCCAACGAGATTCGGACACCACGTTTCGTCGGTCGCCAACTCGCTTCACCAGCCTGATAGTAAATCCGGATATCGATACCCAGAAACCCCTGCCACTCAGACAGTGACACCCAGATTTTCTCGGTTTCGCTTCGAGGCAACGCCACTGGTTCACCTACAGTTGTCATGATAAAATCACCTTACCCCTCAATATTGAGAATCCCCATAAAAAGAATCGTATTCGGAGAAAAACAAGGAAAAGGCGGATTCGGCACTCGTTTCGATCAGCCTACCCCGCCAAAATTATTCAACAGTCTAGTCGGCTGGTTCAAACATATCTTTCCCAACACCGCAAACAGGGCAAACCCAATCTTCGGGGATGTCCTCAAAGGCTGTGCCTGGAGCGACACCTCCATCGGGATCACCGACGGCGGGATCATATATGTAACCACATGCTGTACAGATGTACTTCTGTGCCATGGTAGGTCACCTGTTTTTGTTGGCTGAGAAGGTGGTTATTATTGTTTGGGTGTTGTGAGTTTGAACCGTTCAATAGGTCTCGCAGAGGATGGAGAAGTAGTCCTGGGGATGGAAACAGGAGGGGCATTGTTCGGGGGCTTCTTCGCCTTCGTGAACGTATCCACATTCGAGGCAGAGCCAGCGGGTGGATTTCTTTTTCTTGAAGACAGTTTTGCCTTCGACTTCTTTGAGTAGTGCAGTATAGCGTTCAGCGTGGTGGCCTTCGACGTCAGCAATGGCGCGGACTTGTTTGGCAATGGTATGGAATCCTTCTTCGTCTGCAGTCTTGGCGATGTCTTGATACATTTTGGTGAATTCGTGGGTTTCGCCTTCAATGGCGGCTTTCAAATTTTCAACCGTGTTACCGATTTTCAGGGGGGCCGTGGCGGATACTTCAATTTCTGGCATGGGTTTGCCTGTTTGTTTCATGACCTCTTGGGCGGCTCTCCAGAAGTTCTTAGCGTGCACATGTTCATTCTCAGCAGTGATGTTGAATATTTCAGCGATTTGAACGAATCCTTCTTTCTTTGCGGTTTTTGCGTACATATTGTAACGGTTTCGCGCTTGGCTTTCGCCGATAAATGCTTGGACGAGTCCGATTAATGTCTTGGACATGATTGTTTAACCTCGGGAATCTATCAGCTAGGTTCTGGATAAGAATGTTTGTGATTTCGGACCACCTGGATTTTATCCAACCAATTGGGTTTAAGAGGAGTGGCATCCGTAGAGGAACCATCGAGTGCCATTAGGAGAGCATCAGAAATGCCTTCAGAAGTCATGAACAAGAAGATGAAGGAACTCCGCAAGCGCTTAAAACAAGCCCAACTTGGTGGTGGGAAAGAGCGCATTGACAAGCAACATAAAGCCGGAAAAATGACTGCACGGGAAAGGATTGACAAGCTGATGGATCCGGGCAGTTTCATGGAATTTGACGCCCTCGTGGAACACCGGTGCACGGAATTCAAGATGGAGAAAAACAAAATTCCGGGGGATGGTGTTGTCACCGGGTATGGAACCATTGATGGTCGACTGGTGTTTGTGTTTAGTCAAGATTTCACCGTCTTTGGTGGCGCACTGGGGGAGATGTTTGGTGAAAAAGTCACCAAAATTATGGATTTGGCTCTTGAAGCGGGAGCTCCAGTAATTGGTTTGAATGATTCGGGAGGGGCACGAATTCAAGAAGGGGTGGCGAGTCTGGGCGCGTATGGTGAAATCTTCTATCGGAACGTGATTGCCTCGGGAGTGATTCCGCAAATCAGCGCAATTATGGGTCCTTGTGCCGGTGGCGCCGTGTACAGCCCTGCAGTTACTGATTTTACCCTCATGGTAAAAAACACCAGCCGAATGTTTATCACGGGACCTAATGTCATCAAATCCGTTACTGGCGAAGTAATCTCATTTGAGGAACTCGGTGGTGCCATGGCACACAATGTCAAAAGTGGTGTCGCTCAGTTCGCGGCAGAAAATGAGGACCATTGTCTTCAACTCATTCGAGACCTACTGTCTTATTTGCCTTCAAACAACGTTGAGGATCCTCCGTTCCTAGAACCCACTGATGACCCCCGACGCACTGACCCGGCATTGAATGATCTCCTTCCTGAGGATACCACAACCCCCTATGATATGAAGCAGGCTATCCTGAGTGTTGCAGATAACCATCAATTCTTGGAAGTCCATGAGCTCTTTGCCCAGAACATGGTGGTCGGTTTCATCCGCCTGAACGGTCATCCGGTGGGTGTGGTGGCTAATCAACCCAACTATCTGGCCGGTACATTGGATATCGATGCGTCAGACAAATGTGCCCGATTTGTTCGGTTTTGCGATGCGTTCAACATTCCAGTGCTGACTTTCATGGACGTTCCCGGATTTCTCCCTGGCGTTGAGCAAGAACATCGAGGAATTATACGTCATGGAGCAAAGATTCTTTTTGCTTATGCCGAGGCCACTGTACCTAAAGTAACTGTAATTACTCGCAAAGCCATCGGTGGAGCTTACGTGGTGTTAGGATCCAAGCACTTACGAGCTGACGTAGTCTACGCATGGCCCACCACGGAAATGGCAGTCATGGGACCTGAAGGTGCTGCGAATATTATCTTCCGTCGAGAAATTGAAAAATCTAAGAATCCAGAAGCCGCACGAGCTAAACGCATTGTTGAATACCGTGAACGATTCGCGAACCCGTATTCAGGAGCTGTTCGCGGATTCATTGACGAAGTCATTGAACCTGCGGTTACGCGATCCCGAATCATTGCCGCGTTTGATATGTTACGGACAAAACGACAAGCTTTACCAAAGAAGAAACATGGTAACTGTCCGCTCTAGGGGAATTGGTTGCGCATTATACAGTTCAGAGGCTTCGGCTGTCCCTACATAACCTTATATTTACGTCCTATTGAGTGGAATATCATAGAATGGCATCAAATTTCGATGGTATTCGTAATGGAGTAGGATTACATGAAATGTCCCCATTGTGGTGCTAACGTCAGTGACGCTGACACGTTTTGTTTTCAATGCGGTGCAGCACTAGAACCCAGTGTAACCGCGGCGAGTAAACCACAGGCAGCTGATGTCAGCCCACCACCCAAAACATACGCCACTGAGATCAAAGACTTCAGCTATGCGGGTTTCTGGAAACGATTCGCCGCTTGGATTATTGACGCTATTATTCTCACTGTTATTAACGTCCCAATATCATTCCTTCTAACTTTGTTCCTCGGTCCTTGGCAGTTCATGGTCTCTTGGCTAGTTACATTTACCCTCAGTCTAACATACTATGCCTTCCAAGAAAGCTCCGTTCAACAAGCTACACTTGGAAAACGGGCACTTGGAATCGTTGTCACAGACATGGACGGAAACCGAATATCCTTTGGTCGCGCAGTTGGGCGAGAGCTAGCTAAATACATCTCAGCCCTCACGCTTGGTATTGGTTACCTAATCATTGGCTTCACTGAAAAGAAGCAAGGTCTCCACGACCTGATTGTCGGATGTCTTGTCATCGACCGTTAATCAAAGAATTCGAGGACCCATTGATATTCCGGTGCTATCAGGTGAGGAGTTCGTTCCTTAGTGTATGGAAGCATGGACAGACAGAACACTAAAAACTGGGAGAGCTAATTACCACCTATCTCCTAAAGATGTGACCGCGAGGTGCAAATGACATGGCGCACACCGCTTCCAAACCCATCAAGTTCACAGATACAACCTTTCGTGATGCCCACCAATCCCTTCTAGCAACCCGAATGCGAACCGAAGATATGCTCCCGATTGCGGAGAAAATGGATCAAGTGGGCTTCAACTCCATGGAAGTATGGGGCGGTGCCACCTTTGATGCCCCGCTACGATTCCTGAAAGAGAATCCCTGGGAACGCCTTCGCCAACTACGAGCAGTCATCAAGAAAACGAAACTCCAGATGCTCCTGCGTGGACAGAATATCGTAGGATACCGTCACTATCCCGATGATACTGTGCGGAAATTTGTCGAACTTGCCGCGAAAAATGGGATTGACGTTTTCCGAGTTTTTGATGCGCTGAATGATCCGCGGAATATGAAAACGGCGTTGAAAGCGATTCATAAGGCAGGAGCCCATGCGCAACTCAGTTTCAGCTACACCATTAGCCCCGTACACAAGGTTGAAACCTTTGTTGAACAGGCAAAGAATCTTGAGGAAATGGGAGCCGATTCGATTTGTATTAAAGATATGGCTGGACTCTTGAGTCCGTTTGTTGCCCAAGAACTTGTCACACGCCTCAAAGAAGAAATCTCAGTTCCCATCCAATTGCATTCCCATTACACTTCAGGCATGGCCAGCATGGCATACCTAGAAGCCATCAAGGCAGGAGTCGACATTGTCGACACGGCAATTTCGTCATTGGCTCAATCTACGTCCCAACCTCCGTTAGAAAGTATGGTGGCGGTCCTGGAAGGGACCCCTTGGGACTCAAAACTGGATCTTGAATTATTATCGGAGATTGCCTCCTACATCCACGATGTCCGAGAGCGGTACGAAGCCTATGAATGTGGTATGGTTGGGGTCGACACGAATGTGTTACAATTCCAAGTGCCTGGTGGAATGATGTCTAACCTGGTCAATCAGCTTCGAGAACAAAATGCTTTAGACCAGCTTCAAGCAGTTCTTGATGAGGTGCCCAAGGTCCGGGAAGAAATGGGTTATCCCCCATTAGTGACACCGTCCAGTCAAATTGTGGGAACCCAGGCCACCCTCAACGTGCTTCTCGGTGAACGTTACAAAACGATTCCCGAAGAAGTCAAACAATATGTTCGAGGGTATTATGGTCGTCCTCCAGCACCCATCGATCCCAAAATCCAGAAACTCGTTATCGGTAATGAAGAACCCATTACATGTCGACCAGCAGATTTGTTAGAGCCAGCTATTCCGAAAGCACGACGTGAACTCAAAGGTGTCACGTCAGAGCTAGAAGACATCATTGCGTACATCCTGTTTCCGCAACCTGCCCTGGAATTTTTTGAATACCGTAAAGAGCGGGAAGCCCTTGGGAAGCTTACTCCCGAGGTTCTCGCTGCCATCACAGCGGCTTTATTAGAAACACAACCTGCACCACCTGAAATGCCAACAATTCGACGTCCCAACACAAACGGGTCAAATCCATGGGTTCTTGCCGGACGCAGAGAATCGATGGGATACGAATAGGAGAAGATATGGAGGGAATCCCGTGCTTCGCAAATACACACTCACAATCAACGACACAACTGTCAATATCGACGTTGATGGCCCCAAAGAGGGAATTCTAACCATCACGATTGACGAAACGGCATTCCCAGTAAATGTTGCCGATGGCGATCACGATTCGGGTGTCTATAAAATCGCTGTTGGTGATACCGAACATACAATCACCCTGAAGCCTAAGCCAGAATCGCCTGATTACACCATACAAGTTCAGAAAGAAACGTATGTTGCCTCCTTGAAAGCCCTGAGTGATCTTCCAACTCGTCGATATCAACCAACAACTATCATTACAACACCCCCAACCATCACAACCACCTCACCCCAAGCATCTGCTGTTCCACAAGCCGCAGCACCAGGAACCGTAACTGCCCCCTTGCCAGGACGTGTTCTTGAAGTGCGAGTAAACGAAGGTGACACAATCAAAAGTGGTGATGTGCTCCTTGTGTTGGAAGCCATGAAAATGGCAAATGAAATTCGAGCGCCACAAGGTGGAACTATTGGAACGGTCCACGTTCAAGCGGGTACGACCGTCGAGAAAGGACAGCCCATGATTAGCATCAAATAGGAACTTGCGGTTTCATCAAACCACAGAAACCCGCTCTTAGACGTGGAGAAGTGTTTTATAGCAAATTCGGGTCACAACTTTAATGGGTATGATTGACATGGCCTGCCCGATGTTTGATGCTCAAAATAATATGTGCCAGCAACTGAATCGGAACTTCCCAGAGGGAGCTCGAACTCCTTGTGAGTTCGTAAACGACCCCTCTCAATGTCCTATCTGTATGATGTCTTCCTAACCATCATTTAGAGTCCGATTCTTTTCTTTTCGAACCACTTCAGATTGAAGTAGTAGCCCAATTGAGAACGGCAACTTTGTGACTTTGCAAAACCATTAAAACAACAGCATCCTAACTGAACAAGCATACCGGTGCCTTGACTCGGTATTATGGTTCCATGGGATGGCGACTTCCAATGGTTACAAAAGAGAACCAAGATGTTTCCCAAATGAAACGTGACTGGGAGAACAAGACCCTGAAGAAGACCCTTGACAAGTCCCCTGAGCGCCGGGACCGTTTTATTACTACGTCGAGCCGTCCAATCGCACGATTATACACACCGACAGATGTCGAGGATCTTGACTACGACGAAACCCTGGGGTTTCCCGGTCAATATCCGTACACACGGGGCGTGTACCCCACCATGTATCGAGGTCGTCTGTGGACCATGCGCATGTTTTCAGGGTTTGGAACAGCCGAACAGACCAACGAACGGTTCCAATACCTGCTTCAACAAGGTCAAACCGGGTTAAGCGTAGCGTTTCATCTTCCTACGATTCAGGGACTTGACTCCGATGACACAATGTCCAAAGGAGAAATTGGTGTGTGCGGTGTGGCAATCGATTCGCTAGCGGACATGGAGATTCTATTTTCCCAGATTCCTCTCAATAAAGTGACCACATCCATGACAATTAATGCCCCTGCCGCCGTTCTGCTTTGCTTCTACATTGCCGCAGCAGAAAAACAAGGGGTATCCTCCAAGCAAATTGGTGGCACAATTCAGAATGATATTTTGAAGGAATATCAAGCACAAAAAACGTGGATATTTCCCCCCGATCCTTCAATGCGTATTATCACGAATATTTTGGAGTTTTGTACAAAAAACGTGCCACGTTGGAATACCATTAGCATTAGTGGGTATCATATCCGGGAAGCCGGGGCCACCGCGGTACAAGAACTCGCCTTTACTCTTGCCAACGGGTTAGCCTACGTCCAGGCAGGCGTAGATGCGGGGTTGAACGTTGATGATTTTGCTCCACGCCTTTCCTTCTTCTTTGACAGTCACTTGGATTTATTTGAGGAGATTGCGAAATTCCGTGCTGCTCGACGTATTTGGGCCCGGGAAATGCAGGAACGATTCAAAGCCAAGAGTCCACGTTCCTATCTCTTACGATTCCATACACAAACAGCTGGTGTGAGTCTGACTGCCCAACAGCCAGAGAATAACATCGTTCGGACCACCATTCAAGCTTTGGCGGCGGTATTGGGTGGCACGCAGTCCCTACACACGAATTCAATGGATGAGGCGTGGGCACTGCCTACAGAGAAGGCGGCAACTATTGCCCTACGAACCCAACAGATACTCGCCCATGAAAGTGGTGTTGCCAACACTATCGATCCCTTAGGTGGCTCTTATTTCATTGAGTCGTTGACCAATGAAATGGAAGAAGAAACCTACAAGTATTTTGACCGAATCGAGAAGCTTGGAGGCGTTGTGGAATCCATCAAAAAGGGTTTCTTCCAGCGTGAAATCTCTGATTCCGCCTTCCGTTATCAGCGTGAAATTGAAGAAAAAGACCGCATCATCGTCGGCGTCAATGATTATGTTACCGAGGATATGCTGGAAATTCCTGTGCTAAGAATTAATCCAGAAGTTGAACGCACACAACTCGCGCGATTAGAAAAGACTCGAAAAACACGGAACAACAAGAAAGTTGACGATCTGTTAAACCGATTACAACGAGCCGCCGAAGGAACCGAGAATCTCCTTCCCCACATTCTTGCGGCGGTCCGTGAATATGCAACAGTTGGAGAGATTTGTAACGCATTGCGTGACGTGTACGGAGAATACCAAGAACCAATCATATTCTAACACTACTGAAAGAGTTGAAATCAATGACAGAAACCGAAAAGAAAATTCGGGTGTTGATTGCCAAACCTGGTCTCGATGGACATGACCGAGGTGCAAAGGTCGTCGCGAGAGCCCTACGGGATGCAGGATTTGAAGTAATCTATACTGGGTTACGCCAAACCCCAGAACAAGTTGCTGAAACCGCTCTCCAAGAAGATGTTGACGTGGTGGGCCTCAGTATCTTATCTGGGGCACATATGCGTCTGTTCCCCGAAATCATGAAGCTCCTCAAGGAACGAGAAATGAACAAGGTCCTCGTGATCGCGGGCGGAATCATTCCCGAAGATGACGTCAAACCACTCAAGAAACTCGGAATTAAAGCCATTTTTGGTCCCGGAACCCCAACCGGGGAAATCGTAGAATTCATTCGCAAACACACTAAATAGCCAAGGGAAGGCGTGTAATGACTCCGGATACGACAGATTTGGTCAAACAGCTGCTGAAAGGCAACCGACGGGCCGCAGCACGCTTAATGACCCTTGCCGAATCCCTGTCCCCGGAGGCACATGCTGCCATTAAACAGCTGTATTCTCATACTGGAAAAGCTCACATTATAGGAATAACGGGCCCCCCGGGTTCAGGGAAGAGCACCCTCGTCGACAAACTGATTGAACAATTTCGTGCACAGAAATTATCGGTTGGTGTCGTCGCGGTTGACCCCAGTAGCCCATTCACAGGAGGAGCGCTTCTCGGTGATCGTATTCGCATGAACCGATTTACCAATGACCATGATGTGTTTATCCGAAGTATGGGTTCCCGAGGAAGTCTGGGCGGATTAGCCTGGGCGACCCATGACGTGGTTCACATACTAGACGCTCTGGGCAAGGATATCATTCTAGTCGAAACGGTTGGGGCTGGGCAAGCCGAAGTCGACATCATCCAATTAGCTGAAACCGTTGTCTTGCTTTCAGTCCCTGGATTAGGTGATGACATCCAAACCATCAAAGCCGGGATCATGGAAATTGGTAACGTGTTTGCTATCAACAAATCAGATCTTGATGGCGCTGACCGACGTTATATGGAAATTCAAACCGCCCTTAACTTAGGCCAGGAGATAGAAGGCTGGCAGCCTCCCATCATCAAGGTTGTCGCAACAACAGGGGAGGGTGTTGAAGAGCTCACTAAAGCGATTCAAGGTCATCATGAGTATCTGATGGAAAGTGGTGAAATTGTCCAAAACCGGCATCAACGGTGTTGTGCCCAGCTCGAGACCATCGTTGAGCATAGTTTCATTCGGAAACTGTTCATGGATCCAGACGAGCAAAAACTCTTCCAAAAATTAGTCAACGAAGTGAACGCACGAAAAACGGATCCGTACACGGCGGCAGAACGACTTATTCTTCATCTCATCGAGTCGCCGAAGAAGTAATGTTCCTATTTTCGACCCCGACTGCTTTCGAGGGGAGTGCCAAGTCCAACCGTAGGTTTTCCACTTCGCATATGGTAGGGAACCTTCAGATACGTAGTCGATTCATCAGGAGCCGTGGTTTTGAGAATCTGAACAAATTTGGATGGTTGTTTCAGACCGGGAACGTCACCATACCCCCAGCGAAGCACCTGATCAACCATACGTTCACAGGCAATATGAACTTCAGGAACTGTCCCCCGCCATCCCATGAAAAGGACAAGCGTATGACCAAATTTCCGCATGAGGTTGATGAGGCGTCGTAAATAATTCAGTGCTGGAGTTGGGCCCACACCATCAATAAAATCATCAACGTATGCCATCACCATTCGAATTGTACCTTGGCCATGCAACGATGAGGTAATATTACTAATGGCTGCGGGTAGCCCGTCAATGGATTGAACTTCATCGGGTTTCCGTGGTGAAATAAGCAGGTCCGGATTTCCTCCCATTTGCTTTATCCGATCAGGATACGAAGTTTGAATCAATTCTCGTTCGTGATCACCAAAACCGCGATAGGTAAACATGTCAATCCAGTGGAACCTATCAACCTTACTCGTCTCTAAAAAGGTCTTAAAGGCGTTGGGTAATTTTCGTTCACACCATAAGGCAATCGCTACGGGATCAGCGTATGTCGTAACTAGAAGGATTGTTTCCGGGTCGCGCACATCATGCGTTAGCCATTCGATGGTGAGACTGATTGGATCTGAGAAGGTCTGATTTTGGACGTACATGATAGTGGATGTTCCTGTCATGACTCCAAAGTATTGGTCGAAACTCTTGTTACCGGAATAGAGACGTTTTCGAGCTTCTATTCCCTCTAACAGAATTCGTGAATCACGTCCTTCGCTCATATAAAATTGACTCCCGCCTTTGATGGACAGTATCTACTAGGGAGAAAGGCATTTAATGGGTTTCCCTCAGGTTTGGTGCCTTGAATTTTTCATCGCGATTTCTGTAATCTGGACGGAGAAGACTTTTTAAGCAAAGCAGTTTCGTGTTAGCGCCAATCATGGCACACGTCATCCTAAGCCATAGGGGCAACAGACATGAAAATCATCGTCCCGATTAAACAAGTACCCGAAATCGCCGAAGTGAAAATCGATCCAGAAACCAAAACGCTCATCCGAGCAGGAGTTCCGTCGATTCTCAATCCCTTCGACGAATTTGCCGTGGAAGAAGCTGTTCAAATCAAAGAAAAACTGGGTGAAGGCGAAGTAGTGATAATCACCATGGGCCCACCCCAAGCAGAAGAAGCACTGAAAAAGTGCCTTGCCATGGGCGGAGACCGCGCCGTGCATCTCTCGGATCGAGCCTTTGCTGGAGCCGACACCTGGGCAACTGCTTACACGATTGCTGAAGCTATCAAGGCTGAAGAGCCCTATGACCTTATTATTTGTGGGAAACAGGCCATTGATGGAGATACCGCTCAAGTTGGTCCTGAGATTGCAGAAATTCTTGGAATTCCTCAGGTTACGTATGCAGTGAATGTCGAAATTGCTGAAAACAAGAAACGTATCAAAGTCAAACGAGAAACCGATGAAGGCTTCGAAGTCGTCGAATGCCGGTTACCCGCTCTTCTGACCGCGACCAAAGGTCTCAACGAACCCCGGCTTCCAAGCTTAATGGCGATTATGAGTGCTAGTAAAAAAGAAATCAAACTCGTTAATGCTGAAGCCCTTGGAGGAGATTCAGAACAATACGGTCTTCCCGGCTCACCCACACAGGTTGTGGAAGTGTTTACACCCGACCAACGAACTGGTGGTATCAAAATTGATGGCACCGAAGACCCCGAAGGCGCTGCAAAACAACTCGTTGAGTGGCTACTGAAAAAAGGAGCTATCTAACCGGACGGTGACCTATCATGCTCAATATTAACAAAGACAAATGCACCGGATGCAGTTTATGCGTCAAAGTCTGCCCCTTTGATGCCATGCACTTAGTTGATGAGAAAGCTGAAGCCGATGAAAAATGCACTCTCTGTGGCGCTTGCGTTAAGGTCTGCCCAGAAGACGCTATCTCAATCGAACGGAAACGCGTCGATCCTTCGAAATTCAAGGATTTCAAGGGAGTATGGATCTGGGCTGAACAAATCGACGGACAACTACGTAATGTTGGATTGGAACTGTTAGGCAAAGGTCGAGAACTGGCCGACAAGCTTGGAGAACCCCTCTGTGCAGTCCTCCTCGGACACAACCTCGGGGACCTCCCTAAAAAACTCGCAGAAAACGGAGCCGACATCATCTACGTCAGCGACCAAGAAATCCTAGCTCAATACACAACCGACGCCTACACCGATGTCATTTCCGCCTTGATTCTCACCGAGAAACCCAACATCGTCTTGTTTGGTGCCACATCGAATGGTCGCGATCTCGGACCACGAATTGCTGCCCGTTTACAACTTGGACTCACCGCCGACTGTACAGGTCTTGATATCGATGAGAAACGCCAGCTCGTCCAAACCCGCCCAGCATTTGGTGGAAACATCATGGCATCCATCCTGAGCCCCTACACCCGCCCACAAATGGCCACTGTACGCCCCAACGTCTTCAAACCCCCCACTGATGCAGGCAAGAAGGCAGAGACTCGAAACGTCGATATCAAAGTGAACAAAGCCGCGGTTCGCACCAAAATCGTGGAAACCATCATCGAAGTCGAAGAAGGCGCCCTCAAAGTCGACGAAGCCGAAATGGTCGTCACTTGCGGTCGCGGCATCAAAGACCCCCAAAATATTGAAATCGTCGCCGAACTCGCCAACGAGCTGAACGCTGCTCTTGGTGGTTCCCGCCCCATCGTCGACCAAGGCTGGATGAAACACCACCAACAAGTCGGACAATCAGGACGCACCATTGCCCCTAAGCTCTATATTGCCTGTGGCATCAGTGGTGCCATCCAACACCTCGTGGGTATGCGGACTAGCGATGTCATCGTGGCCATCAACACGGACACCGACGCACCCATTTTCACCATAAGTGATTATGGCATAGTAGGTGACCTTTACAAGGTTGTTCCAGCACTTGTGAAAGAGTTGAAGCGCGTAAAAGCCCAAAAATAGGGCCTCTTATCATAGTGTACTGGTCATTCGAGCTTGCCAAGCTCACATTCAGTCAGATCTTTTCCAGAAAAAAAGGAGTAAGGGACGCCAGGGAGGCGTCCGTTGAAGGATGGTTATCTTCGCTTACGGCGGTAGAACACACCGAACCCGAGGGCGACGATGGCTCCAATGATGATGGCTTCGAATGGGAATCCAGGAATCACAGGAGGAGGTGGAAGAACGGGTTGAATGATGAGATTTTCAATGCTACTCCATGGACCAGGAACGCCATCGTTGTCCCAAGCTCTGACACGGAAATAGTAAGTTCCGACGGGAAGTGTGTCAACTAGCTGATAGAGGGTAGTTGGGATCCATTCGTTGATTATTCCCATGAAGGCATTGGAATCAGACATCTGGAGTTGATAGAAATCGATTGTACCATCGGGATCTGTGCTTGCCGTCCAATTCACCCAGAAATCTCCAGGAAAAATAGTGTCACCTGGATCAGTGAGGGTGGGCGCAGTTGGCGCTGCTGTATAACCGTAGGTTATGGTGATATTGTAGATGTAGGGACTTTGGTCAACATTGAGGGTATCGAGGTCTGCACGCCATCGCAAATTGCTTCCAAAATCGGTGAAGGAATGTAAGACCCCCACGATGATGGGTTCCCAGTCAACACCATTTGCGGTCATCCACCATTGAATTGAGGTTGCGGGATATTCCCTGGTGTTAGCGGTAAGTGTGGCATTTACGATTATATCTGATGTACTATCGACTGCTAGGGATTGAGCAATGCTTGGGCTAGTATCAAAGGAATTGGCGGCGGTGTCGAAGAGCCGGAAAATTTCAAGCGAGGAGCCATTCGCGACGAACGCAAATTCGTCATGCACGGTTACCCGATATGCACCTGTACCAGAAGCGGTGTAGGATGCAATTTCCTGTAAATCATGGATATCAGTTGCATCGATTAAGTACACGCCACCGGTCTTCTGAGTCATGACAACCTTAGTTCCATACATGTCGACACCATAAGTCTCATAGTCGTTGGGGTCATACCAGTCTGTAAAGAGAACATTGAAGGGATCAGTCACATTGTAAGTGTAGACACCAAACAAACCATCAGCAACAGCGAGAAAGTCACCGTGGGCCACGACATCTTGTGGATAGGTGAGGGTGCTGGAATCGATGAGTACGAGGTTCGATAAATCCCGTGCATCGTATACGAAGAGCCCAGAGGAACCTCCAGTGGCTGTTGCATATACGGTGTGTCCCTGCACCCACACGCTAGTATAGTTAGTCCCATCTGAATAGGGTGAACCAAGGTTCGGTCCAAGGCTAGCGGGATTAGAGATGTTCATGAGATACAGTCCCAAGGTTCCATCGGCAATGTAGAGAACATCACCGGAAACCACGAAATCATAGCCTTGACTGTACGAAACCCAGTCAAGCGTCTGGATGTTTGAAGGATCAAGGACACTGAAGGAGATCCAATCACCATTATACAGGTCTTCAATGTAGGCGTATCCACCTTGGACTTCCACAGAGTAGTAGTCCACGGTTCCGAGGTGTTGGATTCGATCAAGAAGGATTGGATTTCGGGGATTAGTGATATCCAGGGTGTAGAATCCATCCGCACCTCCAGCGACATAGGCGATATTCCCTTGAATTGCTACATCCCATGCGTCATAGTCATCGTAACTATTGAACCAAGGAAGGGTGGGTCCAGTGACACTGTGCATTGTGACCTCATATGTTGCCATTCCGGCTGGTAGACCAACATACAGTATCTCACCTTCGACGGCGATGCTAAAGGCCGTTCCGACGATTTGATATACAAAGGTTGGATGTTGTGGGTTCGTTACATCGATGATCTGGACGCCACCAGACCAGTCGGCGACAAAGAGTGTATTGCCTTGAAGGGCAAGTTCTCGTGCATCGACTGTGTCGATGCTTCCAAGATATGAGATGTTGGTGGGGTCGCTAACATTGAGGATGGTTATACCTGCAGAGCCATCTGCGACATAGGCTATTCCACCATCGACTAACACGTCCTTGGCAGTTCCCGGTGTATTATAACTAGCAACGTGTACTGTGGAATAGGGATTTGAGACATTTCGAATATACATTCCATAGGTTCCATCTGCAAAGTATACTAGTTCGCCTTGCACATCAAGACCATAGAGATCAGTCCATGTAAGCTCGGACACAATGCTCATGGAGTTCGGATTTTCGATATCAATGATATATTGATGATCTGATCCGCTGGTTGTTCTGGCCACTGCATAGAGGAAATGTCCTTGGACATTGATATCCGTGACATTACCTGTAACTGCGATAGCGCCTTGGTGAATATAGGCTCCATAGGGGTTGCTGACGTTGTATTGGATAACCCAGCCTTGGCGACCCACATAGAGCATGTCTCCGTGAATCGCTACACTTTGCACATCTTCAGCGATGTTACGCCAGCCCATGAGCGTCATAGCGGTGGGATCTGTAACGTTAAGGGTTCGAGCAGTTTGAGAGCTGCTCCCACTCCATGTTAAGACAGCGATGTAGGCTTTCCGTCCCTGCACGGCGATATCAGGTGTGACATAGGATGTTGAATAAGTCGAAAGGTGAGTTACCGTTAGGTCCCGGGTCGTGGTGAGGGCGCCATCGCCCCACCCGCTTGCGGTGGTCTCACCTGCATCTTGGTAGGTTGTCGTAGTAAAGTCTTCACTGTAAGAGGTGGTCCCAAGCGGAACTTTCTTACAAGTTACTTGGGACACGGAATTCTGAGTAGCCACGAAATTTGTTGACACGAAGAGAATCGTGAGAACAAAAGTCACTAAGAACACTTTCTGTAAGAGATTCTTTTTCATA
>JAEOSV010000134.1 GCA_016840185.1 Candidatus Hermodarchaeota archaeon
AAATTGTGGCCAATTTAGGAATTGAGAATATCGAACTACGAACACGTGACAGCCCAGACGTTAAACCCTATCTTCCCCCAGTAGATTTTGAATGGCTTGAAATCAAATTGCCAGACGAATTTCTGGATGTTGGAAAATCTCTTCGAAGTGCCATAAAACAACGGCTCAATCCGTTAAAGGAATCAGATTTCATCGATTCTAGTGACACCCGTCGTGTGACAGTCCGCCAGATTCTCCAAATTCAGCGCGAAATCCAAAAGAAAATTTCTAACGAACCATCTCCTCCGAATCATCTATTCCAACTAGTATCTCATTGTGCAGCGTTGATACGGCTCTACCATTGTATTGAATTATTAGAAACTCAAGGATTAAGTGCCCTTCAACACTTTTTCGACGGGCTTGAAAAGGAAGCGAAACGTGGAAAATCGTCCAAAGCCGTGAAGGGTCTTGTTCAAGATACTAATGTTTTAGAGGCTCAAAACCTAGTCCAAGAAATGATTTCCAGGGGAATAGAACATCCCAAAATCGATAAACTCGTCACAATTGTGAATGGACAGCTGTCCAAGAGTTCGGATTCTCGTATAATGGTATTTACCAGATTTCGTGATACAGCTACGTTATTAGAAACCACTCTATCGGCGTCTACGAATTCACGCCCAATTCGGTTTGTAGGTCAAGCAACAAGAGCTGGTGACCGTGGATTGACCCAGAAGGAGCAGGGAGAGATTCTCCAGTTATTTCGAGAGGGAACCTATAACGTACTTGTCGCAACCAGTGTTGGCGAGGAAGGGCTGGATATCCACGAATGCGATTTAGTTATTTTCTATGAAGCTGTACCCAGTGCTGTTCGCTTAATACAACGACGTGGACGAACCGCCAGAACTCAACCAGGTCGTGTAATGGTTTTAGTTGCATTGGGAACACGAGATCAAGGATATTACTGGGCATCAATTCACCGCGAAACAAAAATGAAAGAATTACTCAAAGAGATGAATAAAATGTCCCGAGATATTGAACGCGAACGAAAGCAATCCACTTTGAAGAAATTCATGGGTTCAAAGAATCGAGAACAATCATCAAAAGAAGAAACCGAGATAAAAATCATCGTGGATAACCGCGAGCTTCGTTCTGCAATTACAAAGGCATTAAATGATCTTGAAATCCAAATCGCGGTTGAAACTCTTGAAGTGGCGGATTATATTCTTTCAGATCGGGTTGCAGTTGAAGCGAAGACCGCAGATGATTTCGCTCAATCAATTATTGATAAACGCTTATTCCAGCAACTTAGTGCACTTAAGGATAGTTTTGCCATTCCGTTGTTACTCATAACTGGTCCGAGTCTTTATGGTTCGAGTGGAGTAAATCCTGCTGCGATTCGTGGGGCGATATCTGCTGCCTTAACAAGTTTCAATGTGCCTGTTATCAATGTAAAAACTCCCGAGGAAGCAGCTGCATTGATGTTTGCAATTGCACGACAGGAACAGAGTTCGCGAAAGATGACTTTGAGTATCCGAGGTAAAAAACCAGTTTTCAGTATGTCGGCTCTGCAGGAATATATTGTAGCTGGTCTTCCCGGAGTCAATACAACGTTAGCTAAACGGCTACTAATCCGATTTCGAAGTATAACCAAGTTAGCCAACGCCAGTCTTGAGCAGCTATCAGAGGTTCAGGGTATTGGGAAAACTAAGGCCCAAAAGATTCGGGAAGCGTTAGATGTGGAATATGAGGAAGAAAATTGAAAGAATTCACGTCTGCAATTCTCGGATTCCTTTCAAAATTTCAATCAAGTCTTTTGCCGATTTGGCAAATGCTCGGATTTCTTCGGTATGCGGTTTCTCTGGAACTGAATGGATAAGAATCTCAAGACTGCCAAGAACCTTCGAAGCGAGTTGACTCAAAATATCATCACTAACACCCTGTGAGTCGGCACTGGGTGTTACAGCCTTTTGTTCGACAACTTCTTTGTTACATTTTGCACAATACATCGATCCATCTTGTAAGCGAAGGAGTGGGGTGTTGCATTTGGGGCAAGCAGTGTTTAATAGGGCAGCGCCTTTACGGAGCAACTGCCCCATCCGTTTGGTAACTTTTTCATCTGACATACAATCATAATAACAGTGAAAAAAGCTTTTAAGTAATCTTGGTATCTCCAAATCGAGCCCAACTTACAGATTCCCTAGGGGATTTTCTTATGGCTGAACCTAATAAAACAGAAGAACCATCAGAGGAAACGATTCAAAAAATTGATCAAGCGACGATGATCCTATCGCAGATTGGCGAAGACAGTACTGTTCCACGTAACATTCGCCGAGCCGCGAATGAAGCAATTGAATTACTCCATAGTGAACTGGGCTCAGCTGCTGTGCGTGCTTCTAATGCGATTTCTCGTCTTGGTGATGCCACACTTGATCCGAATTGTCCGAGTCACGCCAGGACAGGAATTTGGAACGCGGTTTCTATTCTTGAAACGGTTAATGATTGAATTTGCTTAGTCACATTCAATCAAATGCTTTTTTTGATGCAAGAGCAAGGAGTTTTTTCGCAAACGCTTCATCCCGTGCGGCAATATAGGAATAGCGTACTTC
>JAEOSV010000135.1 GCA_016840185.1 Candidatus Hermodarchaeota archaeon
GCATTTCGAATTGAATCTAACAACGCCGGCGAAGCTGAATCCTTCGGAATTTTAATTCCTTCAAGAACCGAAGGTGAAAACTGTTTCAATTGGGCGTGGGTCTGTTTGGACAGCTGAACGACCTCCTTGGTTAACTTTTCTTTCTTTTCAAGTTGTTCTTGACGTTGAGCCTGGTAGTCTTCTTTTATACGATACTGGGCAACTTGTTCACTTAGGGATTCTTCGCGTAATCGAAGTTGGTCCAATTCTGGAGCGCTACGACTGTATGAGAGATAGGTTCGTCCTAAGTAGAACAGGAAAGGAGTTGCCGCAAGGATGAGGATGATGCCGATCAGTGGATTGAAGAAGATTGCACCAATTCCAGCTGCAAGAAGCCCAATAGATGGGATATAGAGATAGGGGGAGAATATTCGTTGCTGACTGGCTTCGACCTTTTGCCGTTGTTCCTTAACCCATTCGTATTCAATTAGAATCTCGTCCATTGGTTCTAATCCTTCTAGTTGCCCTTCCAGTCTGGTTATGCGTTCATCAACCATATGTTGTTCATCAATTTTGGTTCTGAGTTGATTTGATGCTTTTTTGATTTCACTAAACTTGGTAATGTCATCCTGTAAATAGGCAAGTTGAGTGCGCTGTTTTTTCAACCGTTTTTGCTGGGATTGGAGTTTCGATACGCTGGCAAGTTGTTTGGTAAGCCGTTCCTTAGTCTGATTTCGGAACTTGATTTCTCTTTGGAGCTCAACCTGTTGATCTTGGATATCCTTGTACGCCTTTACTGCCGTGTAGTGTTTCTCAGTTTGGGCGAGAGTTTGGCTCATTTGTTTGAGCTGTTGTTCAAGCTGGGTTAGATTTTGTTGTTTCGTTTCCTGCTCCTCTGTTTGCCGAACGTAGTCCTCTTTGCGATGTTGGAGTTGTTCGAGAGCCTGTTGTTCGGGTTGCAGGGTTTTTTTCAACGGTCGAAGTTCTAATGCGAGCTTATCATCGGCACGTGAGAAGCATTCTCGACCCATCATGGCATTGATAACCTGACGGCGTTCCATTTTGGGCATCTGCGCGAGCCGGTCTAGATCTTTTTGTAGGACAATATTGCTCGCTAGTAGGTCACTGAGTGCTATGCCATTGAGTAGGCTGGCGATTTCTTTATCGACATTTTTTACTCCGGTTGCTAGTAATGTGGCTTGGCCGGAAGAGCTGATTTTATGTAATTGTGCAGTTGAGGGCCGTTTCCGATGAACCTGTCGTGTGATTCGGTAGTTCGTTCCATCGAGTTCGAAGAATAATCGAATATAGATTTTGTCAGCATCATAATTGATGAGTCGGTCTTTTTGCCCTGTTGGAGCCTTGTGTGTACGTCCAAAAAATGCGAAAAGGATTGCTTCAAAGATGCTAGACTTTCCGGATTCGTTAGGTCCACTAATTGCAAGTATCCCTTGGGGAAAATTGATGTCTACATCTAGGTGTTTGAAATCTTGAGCGATAAGTTGACGAAGCACAACCACCCTTACCAACCTCCTGACTCTTCAAGAATTGCCAAACCGCGTTCTAAGGCATTTTGAAGAAGCTTTTTTCTTTCAGGATCTTTTGTTTGTTTGATTCTTTCAAGGACGTACTCGCGGTATTCGGTGTTAGGTGGTTTGAGATCAGCTTCGGGGAGAAGCAAGTCAGGATCAGGGCTGATGTACTCCAAGTCATCGATAATTTCGGTTGAGAAGCATTTTGCAAACCCGTGACGCACAACGTCTGCGCGGCGATATTGTTCTGCGGACTTGATGGTCATGACGCCTTTGAGACGGAAGCGGAGGATAAGTTGGGGATTGCGGAGACGAGTGATTTCTTTGATAAGCATTTGATTGATATTTGCATCTTCTGGTATCGTGACGTCAATGGTTTTCATTGGGCGGGTGTTGATAGGGATATGTTTTAGCTGTTGGACACCATCCGTGTCAGCTTCCAGCCAAACGAAGCCCTTCTTATGAGCTTCTTCAGAAAACGTAACGTGCTCTGTACTTCCTGGTGTACAAATCGTTGTATTTCCTGATTTTTGTTTTTGGAATTCGTGATTGTGACCCGCGGCAAGGTAAGTAAGCTTCTTCGGGACGGATTTGAGCAGTATATCGGGTTCGTGGGGGAATGTGCCACGTAATCCTTCTACATTATAGTGGGCAAGGAGCAGATTCACATCGCCTTTACCAGGTATAGATAACTGTTTTAGGGGGTCTTCTGAAGGTAAGAGTTGGGGATTGAAGGATAGACCAGATATTTCAACTTCAATGTCGTTAACCGTAATGGTTTCTGTTTGGATGCGCTCCCATTCTTGAAAGAAGTTGATGAACCCTGCATTAGCATATTCAAGTAATGGTGCTACACCGTGTCGTCGGGCACGTGGGACATCATGATTTCCACTGATAATGTAAATCGGAATTTGCTTTTCGTGGAGTTTGCGGAATGCACCCATGACGTGAGCGCGGACGGGGTTTCGAGGGTTGAGTCCGTCAAAGAGGTCGCCTGAATGGAGAAAGAGGTCGGGTTTCTTTTCGAGCGCATATTCGATGACTGTGTCGAAGGATTTGAGAAAATCTTTCTTGCGTTCATAGCGTCGGGCTTGGAATTTGATAGCGGGAATGTCCAAGTGAGTATCTGAGGTGTGTAGGATAGTGATTGGCACAGGTGATCAGACCTCGGAAAAGGATCCTTTAAGCTTTGTTTCTTCTTTCCGTTCTTTGGCAAGTTGGTTGTCGATTCCAGCAACTTTTCGTGCCTTCTTTAGCCGTGCAACTACATCGATATCCGCTCCACCTTCTTTTGTGATGCGGGGTCGGACTTTTACCATCACGGGAGTTCGAGTGATGTCTCCGACTACAACCGCCTCCCCAACGTTGAGACCGGGAAGATCATTAATGAGATCTTCACTCAATCTTTCCGAGGATTGGGCGATAGCATTCTGATCCCGGGGATTAGTGATTTTAAGCACAATTTGGCTGTTGCATTGGCTAAGGCTATCGGGATGGATGCGGCCAGGTCGCTGGCTAATAAGGAGGAGGAAGACACCGAATTTCCGACCCTCCTGCGCTATTCGTCGGATAATTGATGCAGAGTAGGTGAATGCTTCGGGAGGAACAAAGTTGTGGGCTTCTTCGACAACGAGAAACACGGGATAAGTGAATTCGTCGGTGACCACAGCCTCGAATACATCTCGTAACAGACGGCTAACAATATAATCGGTGCTTCGGTTTCCAAGTCCTGAGAGATCCATGATAGCAGCATGATAGGGTTTGATGACGTTTTTAATGGGAACGCCACTTCGTGAGAACACACGGAGTCGGCGAAGGCGTTGGATGTATTTGATGGCATTTCGAGCTCCTGCGCGTGAATCTTTACTAACCTCTTCATCTTGGGATACGGCGTTTAGTTCATTGATGATATCTTCCATGAGATAGATGACCTTCCGCTCTTTCAGGCGGTTTAATGCTGCCTCTAATCCTGCACGAATAATTGTGAAGGTTTCACCGATTCTACATATACCACAAAGTTCATCGAAATCGAGGTCGGCTAACCGTACCGTGTACTCTTCTACTTGACCAATGTCTTTCTTACTATAACGACCGGTGCTTTCAGGATTTTGAAACACAGTGACGTGATTAGAGAAATTGTGTTTCTCGCCTTTTTCGGTTTGGCTGAGAAAGACGTAATCGGCGTGGGGATCTATGATAATGACTGTGGCCCCTCGTTCCATTAGTTCCTCAATGAGGACTCCGGTGAGGTAACTTTTCCCGGCTCCAGTCTGAGCTAGAATTGCTACGTGGCGTCGGAATCCATTGATACGAATATTGACGGGAATTTGGGGACGGGAAATGAGATGCCCAATATGGAGACTCGCATCAGGTGGGTAAGCATAAAATTGGGCGAGAAGGTGATCGGGAGCAATGTATATTGGATTCCCGGGAGTAACAGCTCTTCGGGGTAGCAGAATGCGTGGGGGGTGTCCCTTTTTGGTGGGGCTGAGGTATCCGAGAATTCGGGCAATCCCCCAGGTCTTAACATCATCGATGCGGGCTTCCTTGATTCGGGTGATCGCTTCATAGTCCAAGTCACGGCGTAGGGCTAGACTTTGTGATGTAATACGTTCAACTTGTGCCAGCACGTCAACGGGTTTAAGCACTCCATCGACTAATTCTTCGGATTCAACAGTAAGATACTCGAATTTGGGGGGATACCTTTTTCGTTCGCTGGCAAAGTAGAACTCAGTAGCTTTTGCTTCTTCAACAATAAATCCGACTGGCGCGTCTTCTTGGGTTTTAGGCACGGCGAACCCTCCTGTCTCGACGTTTGGGTGTTAAAGGAATTTTCAACTCTTTTTCCACTAATGGTTCATATAATGTTCTCACATCGTTCATAGGTAATCTAGCCTCCTGATCAGCTTGGACCAAATAGACATTGTATAACTCTAATCCTCCATATTCACCACGTAATGTCCCTAAGACTTCCATGACGCGGGTCGGCGGGGGATCGAGGAGACGTGATGCTGATATTTGTGATATTCGCGTAGGAAGTCCGACGTTGAACGCGGGCATGTCAATGCGCATAGGTGTGTCATTGTGGGCTAATTTGGCACAGAATGTCACGAAGGTCGGCATTTGGAAGAACTCTTTCATCACTGGAATAGCCCAATCTTCGAAGTCTTCTTCTCGATCATAATCGTTGTATGCGTTCACAAAGCGCCGTCGGAGATAAGCCGCAGGATCCTTGGATTCATATTTGAAAAGGGGAACATCTGGGTAGGGTTCAATAGGTGTAGTAAACCCAGCTGTTTCTGTCCAAGCTTGAATAAGAGAGAAGTCTGGACGTGGTCGTCGAAGCTCATAGAGCAGGTCCCACACCAATTCTTTTTGATCACTACTAATGGGAAGATTCTTCACAAGGGCTCTTGCAGCAATCGACTGTTTCTTTTCGGTGTCAAATAGTTGTGTCAGTTGATCTAGTTCCGGATTTGAAAGTGCGGGACTTAGATCCTTCAGCACTTCATTTGTAAGGGATTCGAGAATGATTCTTGTAAGGTGTCGGGCAACAGAATCTTTGCTAATTCCTAAAATCAAAATCTTACGCTTCCGACATTCTTCTAGCAGCTGCATGAATGTCTGTAAGTAGCGCAAATAAAGGTCTCTTTCCCCAGGATAATTGAAACCAATTTGGACGTGGGTTATTCGTCCATACAAGGACCCATCAAGTAGGATGAGGTCCACATCTGAAGCCTCTTTGACAGCTTCCAGAGCCACCTGATGTTCGATATGTTCTGATCGGATACCTGCTAGATTGATGAGTTGCTCTCGGGGAGACGCGATCATATGAGCATTCGAAGATACCTTGCGGTATTTTGTGCCCCAAGAGGTAATGGCACTTGCTCGGCAAATATACATGAAGGAGCCACTTGCGTACTCTCGGGTTGACCGGCCACTATCTACGGCAATAACTCGTAGGTCAGCTTTCTTTTCTAGAGGGAGGTCCCGCCATTCTTTTTGAAAGGCATTTTTCAGGAGCCCATCAAGTGTCGTGGTTTCTTCACCGGTGAGTCGACGGCGAAATGCATCTCGTTTTTCCTGTAACTCATCAAGGAATAGATCAAGAAAATGTGGCATGGTACCTTCACCCCACTGTATGATTCACAGATGCCAAATTTGCACCTTTAAAGCTAACCCACGCGATAAGATAAGTAACCAGACAACCTTTCAGCTTTAGAAAAAACGA
>JAEOSV010000136.1 GCA_016840185.1 Candidatus Hermodarchaeota archaeon
CCGAGCCTTGGGACACCTCGGCGGACAAAAAGCCTACGAGCTCTTAGAACGTGAACTTCACGCAGACCATCCAACTATTCGAACTGGAGCTGTTGTGGGATTTAGTCTCCTCGGCGATTCCCGAGTACGTCAGCTTCTTAAGGAAGTCATCGAAACGGATTCAGATGAAATTGTCGTTCACGAAGCCCGTGTTGCTTTGCTTCAGATAGAAGACACAAGTTCACAGGATACGAAGAAAACCAAATAGAAATGGGTTAGTCGTACAATTGCTGACGCGTAGAAAAAAGTGGTGGGCGGAGGATCACGCAGTGCCTTCCAGCCCATATTATGCTGCTTCAGTGTCGAGCAGCTGTCGACCTTTATCCGTTAAATCGAACCAAACGTGGTAGACGCCTCGTCGTTCGTTGATGAGACCGATTTGGGTTAATCGTTTTAGATGATAAGCGGCAGTTGAAGTTGGGATGTTCAAATCTTTGGCGATTTCGCGGAGGAAGGCCTTGTCTTTGGAAAGCTTGTGCATGATTTTCCTCCGGGTGCTATGTTGAAGTGCTTCAGTTTTAGACAACATCTTAACTCTGTTAATTGTTTACATAAAGAAGTATATAAGGCTTTTCGTTTTTACCAATCCTCAATTAAACAAATCCACATCCCTCTAAAAGATAAAACCCCCAACCATTCACTTAGACTCGTTCTAAACCGTTGAACACACCATTTCGTGTTGTTCTAATAAGTAGGATAATGTGCCACGCTATCCTAGAGAGGTCTAGTTTAATGGGTCAACATTAGACGTCCACTCAAAACGATTCCGTCATCATTACGAACTTCATTGCCGATATGTTATACAGCTTCCTTGATCCACGCGTCCGATATGACTAGGGAAGATCCCTCCAATGTGAACAAGACACGAAGGGCGGCTGGGAACCGCCCTTCGCTATTTTCTTGACAAGCATCAAAGAGTCGTGGGGCGTTTATAGAGCTGGACTAGCATACCTGGGGCTTGTTCATAGGGTTCATTTTCGGGTTGAAAGCCAAAACTCTCTACAAGTTCACGCATTGTGTTATGCTTATACAAGATGTTACACAGATTTGCTGGTGCCTTTAGTTCACAAGCGTAAGCAATGAATTGCCGGTACATTGCCCGGACAAGCCCCCTATGCCGAAAATCTGGATGCACAGTCTGGTGTTCACCCAGCAATCCTTCGGGTTTTAGATAGGTCTTGTAAAAACCAGCAATTTGTCCTTCGAGTCGGGCTCCGAAATAATGAAAGCCTGTTTGCATTTCATCAATGATCTGTTCGGGGCTAAGGACCCGTTTGTGTCGCCATTCAGCCGGGATATGTATGGATTCAGGCCATACGAGGGACATGAGTTGGGAGATTTCAGGGGCATCCTCTGGTGTAAGTTCTTCAATGTGGATATCTTTACCTTCTGAGGGAAAATCGTTGCTTGATGGCGGCAGGGACATTGTAGGAAATACTCTGTGGTGAGATTTTTTCAATGCTTGCCTTCAGCCTCAGTTTTAACAACTTGAAAAGCCTCAGTAAGAGCAGTACACCCCGTGCATCGAATACATCCTGCACGATGCATAGTTGGATCGAGATCATGTTCAAACAGCAAGCGAGCACAGTTGAGAAAAACATCTACGATTCTATCCAAGTTATCGATATAGTCAGGGATATGACCTTCCATCTGTGACCCAGGGTTTGGACGACAGGGCACAGGTACAGGAATAACTCCAACTTCGATGGTGGTTTTGAAGCCTTGATGAAGTTGTTCTGGTGTTTCACCTAGACCTAAGAGGATGAATGTGCTTACTTGCCCTTTTCCGAAGATGCGAACAGCATTCTTCCAAGCCGTATAGTAGTCTAGGAAGCTGGCATGGGTGAATTTACCAGGGCAGTATTGTTTTCGCAGTGCATCATCGTAGATTTCAAGGTGAATGCCAACGGTGTCTACTCCGGCATCTTTGAGTGCTCGAAGTTGTACAATTGATTCAGGGGGTTCGAGTTGCACGTGAATGGGCACCTCACTGTGTTGTCGTAACGTTGAGACGAAGTCAATGTAATCTTGGGCTCCACGATCGGGGCGATCCGGGCTGCCCATGGTTAAGGTCAGATGGTTTGCACAGCCTTCCTGTTGGGCCGCGTTGAGAACCTGAACAAACTGTTCTGGAGATTTGTGGAGTATTGTTTTACCCTGTAGCAGGCTAACTGGGATGCTGCAGTATTGGCATTCTAATCCCCGATTGAAATAGTCACAGTGCTGGATAATAGTCGTGGCAAGACAATCCTTTCCATGTAGCAAACCGATTTGAGTCATGGGTGTGCCATCAGCTAGTTTCATCTGATAGAATTGAGGAGTGGGAATCAGTGTGATAGGAAAGGTTTCATCTTCGAATCGGATAGTGTACTGATTTCCTTTGACAGGTTTTACTTCTAATGCCTGAAACGAATCTACTTGTGCTTGGGTACGAACGGGAGCATTGATGGCAATGTCTTCGTTGAGGAGAAAATACCGACCAAGGGTTGGGCCTGCCCCACCAGTGCGACCACTGGGTTCATCGGATATGAAGTAGACTCCCCGTGTGAGCATCGCCACTTTGAGTCTCAGAAAGTCCCGATCCGATTTTTTCACCATTATTCTCGCCGATTAATTATATTCGTTTATGGTTGAACCTTAAAGGGTTCGCTCAAACCACACAGACTGGTTTCTA
>JAEOSV010000137.1 GCA_016840185.1 Candidatus Hermodarchaeota archaeon
AAACAGTGCGCATAACACCTCGACCCATTTCTTCGTCTTCTCAACTGCGACGGACAGATGGATAGACAATATCGTGGTTGACAACGAACCACTCGAAGATGGGGATGGTAACGGCGAAAATGGTGGAGGGCCACCACCGCCCCCCCTTGTAGTGATAGCGATTGCAGGAGGCGTAGTGGCTGTCATAGTTCTCATTGTCGTGGTTGTTTTCATTCTACGTCGAAGAAGATCGGGACCCTAACTGCAGTACCCCTCAACAGGTTCATCATGGGAGGCTTGCCTCCCCAATTCTCTTTTTTTGGTTTCCTTTTTTTTTGTGCGATTTGTTCTGCTTTTTTCCTGAGCCGTGCGTGTCTTTGTGTTAATGATAGAGACTGATCAATTGGGTACGTTCGACGATTCACCATGATAGTATGACGCACGTCATTAGGGGTTCACAAACTATCGCCCGTCGAGGGTTCATGATACTCCTCTACTTACAATAAGGTGTTTTAAATTCTCACTGGGCGTATTGGTTACCCGTTGGATATATACGCTAAAAGGTTGTATGGATGGGTGCTTGGGTGCTCAAAGGATGCCCGTGGACCTCACTGATAAGCAGATTCTTTTGCAGTTACTGGAGAATCCACGCATATCATATCGTGCTTTGGGAAGAGCTCTCGGGTTATCAGTGACTGCAGTGCGTAACCGGGTATTAAAACTTGAAGCCGACAAGGTCATTCGTCAGTATTACCTCTATCCAAGCCATGCCATGCTGGGTGCGTCGTTTTGTGCAGCCATTCTGAATTTGGCAAATCCCCCTCCTAGTGAAGAGTTCCGAGAGCAATTGGGAACACATCCGATGATTGATAGAGTTAATTTCCTTGCTGATGGTAATGTGCTGTGTTATGCCAATTATGTTGATTCCAAGGAATTAGATGAACTCACCATATTCTTGCATGAACTGGAACCGGTCAATGACATTGAATTTCACACCCTACTGGTTGAAAAAGGAAAGAAATGCACCCTCACATCGATGCATCTCCAGGTTTTGCGTTGTCTTCGAAAGGATGTTCGCATGCCAGTCAGTGAAATTGCCCAGCTTACTCGACTAACCCAACGACGCGTCCGAAAAGTCTTAGCCGATGTAATTGGCACCGATGGATCTGCGGAATCACAATGGTTTCATGAAAACGGCATCGGAGACTATCGCACCACCCAACAATGTTTTCATCCACGCATCGATTGCGATGTAGCCGAAGGTGGCTCAACACGTTTTCTCGCTCGGATTTCATACCGTGGAGGCGATGCACAGCGACGAAAAATTATGGAGGTCCTCAAACGCGAATATCCCCAAGAATATTGGTATACATATGCTAGTGCTTCTGCTCCAGTTCTTTTTTCCATGTTTCTCGTCGAAGTCGCAAATTACTCGCCACAGATTATCAACCGAATCAAAGAACTGAGTGGAGTTGAATCCGTTCGACCGATTGTCTATTATGCTCACCACTTCGATCCTGGCCTAGTGGATCGGTTTTGGGCAAAATTATTCGGAGAATCTGCAAACCTGAGTAACGAGGTCCAGCACACTGCTCCTATCAAAAGATGAATCAGATTTCGTGGCGAATAGACAAAAACTGGAAAAAGTTGACAAAAAATCAGACTTCCTTATAAATAAGCGCCTTTTTGTCAATTACAGACTTCACACCAGCTAATATGCAACCTTCCAGAACCAATATCGTGTTCGGAGTTGCGATCCAACAGCTCCGACATGGAGTTGATAAAATGAGCTCGGCTGGCGCTAAGGCGTTCTATTATGGTTGTTTGGTCTCAATATTCTGTGGTATGATCACCCTTCTTATCTTTGGTCTTTCTTTATTCTGGAACCTTGAAGGCGGATATTCTTCGATGTACGCTCCCGTAAATGGTCTATTCGCTATAATGACGTTGTGGGGGTTTCTGGCGGTGCTCTCAGGTTCTCTGGGTTGGCGTGGGTATAGTAAGGCGGCAATTATTCCTGCTATCTTCTCGTTGCCTGGTTCATG
>JAEOSV010000138.1 GCA_016840185.1 Candidatus Hermodarchaeota archaeon
CGTAAAGCATCAACAACGGTTTGAATGTGGCCCATGAAAACCTTGCACATGATGTAGACAGACACTGTCACTATCTTCAACCTCTTTCATTATTTGTTGCCTTCGTTTCACTCCTTGTGATTAAAGGTTTTCTTCTTCAGCGTAAGAAGCCATGTAGGGTATCGAAAGTCGGTTACACACTATAAAGATGTTCAGTTAGGTTTTCTATCTGGGAACAAGTTGCGATGAAATCTTCAAGAGCATGCCGTTCACTCCCAACACATTGTCGCGCTTTGATTTGAGCTGAGTAAATTGCTAAAAGTAATGATTCACGCAATGCTAATTCTACTGACATCCCAGATGATATTAATTGAGGAATTTGCCTTAGCATTTCTTTTGCCAAAGGTAATGCCGGACCTCTTGCCTGTTGGGCAACACGGCGTATTACTGATGAAATTAGCCAGTGACTTTGAATCATTCCACTAACACTCCGATGATTTTCTCCTATTGGAAATATTACTTAAACAACACGTGAACACCCTTATCTCCTTCTGAAGAACTCAAAACTCTAGACCAAACTCGGTACTTCATGTTCCTTTCGTTAAAACGGGAAAAAAAAGAATGTTCATTTTTTTTCCACTTTCTCTGAACACTCTCACTAACCCCTTATGATTGAAGTGAAATCGTTAGAAAATATTACTGATGGTTTTGAATGGAAGTTATCGGAGCTTGCTCAACAGAAGTATGATGATTCAGTTCTCTTCGATAGAAATCCTTAAAAAATAACCAAATGCTGCGCGAAGCTGTTATGACTCGAAAAAACGTGAATGTCACGAATCTTAATTCAGCATCTACAGCTCAATCGATTTTACTACGACATGATTTCTCTTTCCTGTCCACGAGAGATGATGGCACACAAATTGTTACACGAAATTATGAATGTCAGGGTGTTGCCTGTTGTGACATACTCGTGTATAGGAGTGTTCTGAAGGAAAAAGGCCCCCTTCGGAATGCAGTTAGATCTCTTATTCAGGCCCTCTCCGACTTACAGAGCCAGCTTCAAGAGGATTCACATCAGCTTATTCCACAGTTTCAACGTCATTCCATCAATTTCTTCAGAAAGAAAGCATCTGTCCTCACTAACGAGTCACGCCATCCTATTTCTTGTCAAATCATTCCTCTGCTTCTCTATCAAACGGAAGACGCACTTCCCTCAATTCGAGATCGTGCAACCGCTTATCCCGTACAGCTCATTCATCTTGATCATTTGGAGGAATTTCTTATTCAGAATTTTCCAAAACGAGAGCTCGCACCAAAAACCTCGTACAAACGTTTTCAATTTCTCAGAAGATCCTATCGAAATCTTGGGATTACTATCCTTCTACTCCCTATTGTGCTTGGATTATCAGGAATATTACTTGGTCTTCAGCTCATTCTTTTTGCTTTTCTAACGACACTTTTTGGTGTTCTCGGAATGATCATCCTTCTCAGAAGGGCAACTAGTTCGTTTACACAATTTCAAGTTTTAAATGCAATTCCAGTTTACACCACAAAATCAAGCCCACAAACCCCTGCACAAAATGGAGTGCCTCCCGTCCTTCTCTCTCAATTTGAGGACATTCTAATGAACTCTACCGTCACTTCGTTGTCGAGGTCTATTGAAGGTGAAGCGGGGGATGACTGATGAAATCAACTATAAATAATATGCAAAAGAATTTGAATCGACTATTTGTAATCCTTTTCATTCTAATTCTCACCTTGTCACTGTCTTCCGTTGAAAGTACGCTTCAATCTGGGTCGATTTCTGCGCAACCGAATTTTGAGCAAATACGAATCTATCACTTGAATGTCTCAACTCACCAAAACAACATATCTAGCTCATATCATGGATATTTAGAACTCAGACTTACCTCAACTGATTCACAATTATGTCAAGGCAACTTAACCTGGTATCTAACTTGGGATAATGGTATTAGTTGGACTTCCTACTCCGTCGAATATACCTACTCGGAGAATCGAAGCTACCAATTTGCAGGATTATTGCTCTACACAGGCTGGTGGATTCCTCCTATTCTTCACTTAGGAGATGAAATTCGAATTGACGGCGACCCACCATCAACAAACAATTTTCTTCGCACCACTCCATTTACAGTAACAGATCTTGTTTCCATCCAAATTCATTCAGAATATTTCCTTTGTTGGCAACTTTCCTATGGGTTCAGTCAACAGCAACATGAAGCATTCTACTATGAGTTTCATACAGGCATCCTCGTTAGTGCAATCTCAATTCTCTTTGAAGAAAATCAGCCCGCTCATGAAGTATATGTTGAACTTGCATCCATCTCCCCTGCAATTCCTGTTCTACATCCTCTACTACATTATTGGACTTCGTACTATTCACTTATTCTAGCCCTGGTTGGGGCTTCAATTACTACACTAATGGTAAACTACCTTCTTCGGCATCTTACTAAATCTCTCAAAAAACCCTGAAGTCACCAATACTTGAACAAAATGCTTAAAAATCAATCAAAAACCTCGCTCCGCCATCTGTTCCAGGAGAATCCTAACAATGCCACGAATCTGCAATAATATCAGCAAATCCATTGTTCTATGTCTCATCTTAATCACATTAATCGGCAGTTTCCCTTTTTCAGCTCGCCCTGTTCACACACCGATTACGCCGAAATCAACGACCAACAGTATGTCTAATACATCAGCGGAATTGCTACTTTCAGAACTTCAATCCTCCAATCAAGAATCCGATATCTTAAGTGATCAAATCAACAACATTCCGATACCGAATTGCTCTTCGTCTTTTCTAATACTGGGAAACCTGCTAGTCGTATATGGTAATTATGTCAATGAAACTACCCAAGAACCCATTACAGTGTGGACTAACCTTTTTCAACACCTTGGATTTAACACAACAGCAACCCACATTGATGCATTTAATCAATCCTCTGAATTTGATTTAGTAATTGTCACCCCAAGTGTGGGCACAAGCAACGGTTCCTTTGGAGTATCTTCAACAAACGCAGCAAAAATCGGAAATTGTAAACAACCCATTCTTCTGCTTGGTTATGCCCACGAAGTTTTAGATCGACTCAAAACTTTTGACCCAATCTTAGATTTTGTTCCCTGTGTTGAACGATATCTCTGGTCTCAAAATCATCAACAACAGTTTTTCTCATTCCCCTTTACTATCCCTGTTACTAATGGTCGCTTCGGAATCTACTCAGACCACGTAAGCTATGATGCCTATCGATTCTCATCCTTACCCTCAAAAACCGAGGTGTTAGGTACAAATTATGGTGAATCTGGAGCACAACTTCTATGGTTTAGAGCCTTCTCGGTAAACCCACAAATCTACTATTGGGGACTCGATCGAGTTGGAAATCTGAATTCCTACGGGCGACAGTTCTGTGAAAATCTCATTCATTGGATAATACGACCAACTCTACAAAAGAGGCTAGGTGAATTACTATCAGCTTTGCAATTACCTGATGTAGATGGAGAAGATTATTGGGCGATACAAGGAGGCGGCGGATTCGGGTATCCTCTAGAACCGTCTCTCCGATTTTCGTATTATGTGACGGACATTGTTGAAACAAATGGGCTGGTCATGAATCTTTCAAATTTTGAACCATGGCTCCTCGGGTGTTACAATTCGGAACTGGGATGTTTCGAAGATCTGGCAAGTCTCCAATTATTTGACCGATGTATTACGACCGCAATGAGCGTTCTGATGGCCGAGGATTTGGGAATTCTTGATCAGATAAACCAAACACAAATCATCTTGTATTTGAAGAATTGTCAAGACACTTTCTCTGGAGGGTTCTTTACTGAACTCGGTTCTTCAGAGACGAGTCTTTCTGCCACACGTTATGCCATTCAAAGCTTATCGGTGCTTGAACAGCTCCCCACACTCAATATACAAGCAGTCATCGATTATGTTGCAAATTGCCAGGAGCTCAATCCCTTTCACAATGAGTACGGAGGATTTTACTCCTCTGATAACGGGGGTCTAAGTACAAGCCTTGTGAATGCCTTAGATGCCATCATCACACTTGAGCAGTTTGATGCCCTAAACGCAATTAATCAATCCGCTCTTCTCACCTTTCTTGCAAACTGTGAAGACCCAAACGGGAGTTCAATTTTTGACACTAGACAATTCATGGACTCTGATGAATGGATTTTGGGAACCTCGTGTGCCATTCAGATTCTAACGCTCCTCAACACCCAGGGATCTTTTGACACAGATATTAGTCGTGAATTCGTTGTTGCCAACCAATTTCCAAATGGAGGTTGGGGACGAGGAGATTTGTTTCATGACTTCCATAACTCACCTGACGAAACATGGTTTGGTGCCCAAGCACTCGCTCTTACAGGAGGGCTAGGTGAAACTGAATTTCACCTCATTCAGTATCTCAACCAATGCTGTACCGGCTGGGGCGGTGCTTCAGAACCTTCTATTTTCGGTGATTTTCTTACAGGTACTGAGGTTATTTTTGCCCTCACACAAGTAGATGCTTTACAAATACTAAATCAAACAGCGTATCTGAAATATCTTGAAAACTGCTGGTCCCAAAGTTACAACTCCTTTGTTGCTCACCAACTTCCTTCTTCCATTGGAACTAATACCGATAAACCAACACCTGATCGAATCGCTTTAGAATCAGGCACATATGGTCCACTCTATCATTACGCCTTTAGTCAATTGATTTCTGTTCTGAACCTCACTGATGCTCCCTGGACAAATTTTGCTACCCAAATTCAAATTGAAATTAAAGCAAGCCAATCTGATCATCCAGATTTCAAAGGAATGTTTGGGCTTCATCATCTTTACATTGGTCATGAAAGTAATCTTACTTTTCGTTTTGACACTACCTGTTGGAGTCTCTTGGCTCATCAAGCACTGGGGGGAGATCCCGCAGATTTGAATAACTCTTCAGCAGCACTCTCATACTTGACAAGTTGTCTCCAAACTACTTCAACTCACCAATATTTCTTTGACCCACTGCATTCGGTTCCTTTACCAGCGCCTTGGCGTGTTGCAGAGGGTTATCTTGCTGAAACTTGGCTAGGCTTGCAGGCAAATTATTACCTTGATACTAATCTGACAGGTCTCGACGGACAAAAGTTAGCACAGTATGTGGTAAGCCTTCTGCAAGAAAATGCATCGATTATCACTACATTTTATGCCACAGAAATCTTGCATCTACTCGTCGAAACTGGACTAAATCCAGAGGCCCTCAATCAACTCGAATGGTCTGGTATTCAAGAAAAAATACTGGAAGCCTTCGTTTATGACGGATTCGTCAATGATTCGTCCTTACCTCAAGGAAAATGGATGCCTCATCTCGTAAATCTAGGTCTCAAGCTAATTCATCGATTTCAACTTCTCTCACAACTTGACGAAAATCCTATACTAAACTTAACGGAATTCATTTACTCAACAGGCACCCTTCCTCTTGGTAGTAATTTTTCATTCTCAGCTACAGTGAAAGAATTGCGTTGGGGACAAGTTCCAACGACTATAAGAATTCAAACTCAAATTTTCAAAACCCATTTCCTCAATTTCTGTTCAATACCCTATTCAGGATATCTTGAAAGCCATGTAGCAATCCCCGTTACAGCCAGTGCACTGGGTCTCCAAAATCTGACACTCTGTGCATATTCACCCGGGGCAATACCTTTCTATGCCAGTTTCTCAGATATCTGCACAGGATGGGGCATTCTTACACTTCAGACTGATTTGTCTCAGAATACAACAACTCCTCGTGGTATTCCACTAAATATCACAATGCAACTAGGACTCGAAGGGGCCATCATACCGCCAGAACAACTCAATAGTGCATCTGTGTCTGTGACCCTCGAAACCACAAACGAAACCTATCTATCCTCGTTAGAGGAGCAAAATCAATACCACGCCTCAATCACCACACAAAATTTAACTCCCACAAATCACCTCATTCGAATTAATGCCAGTGCTCTATTTTGTACTCCCTATACTTCGACAACAATCGTATCAATCATCGTCTATGACACTTACATTACCCTAAACCAAACTAATCCTTCACCGGCTGTCCTCCTCAAACCAATCACGATAGAAATTGGGCTTTGGAATATGAGTGGTTTCCCCCTAAGTGGATATAGTATAGACTTCAATATCACGCGTCCAAACGAAATACTTCCACTGATATCACTTAATGGGACCACCAATCAATCTGGGTTTATCCAATGCTCCTGGATACCTGACGTAATTGGACAATGGAAAGTTATCATCTTGTTTTACGGGCAAGATATGTTTGGGGCTAGTCAGAAGCTAACGACGATACAAATAAGTCGTCGACCATTAGCCATGATCACACCTACAATCTCATTAATTGGTGCTCCGCTCGAAGTAAATGATCCTTTTCTGCAACCCACATTAGACATTGTAGTACGACTAACGTACATCAATAACTCACACTCTTATGGGTTAGTTGGTAATTTATCCTTACAAATCCAGTCTCAGGACTCACATATGCTATTGACATTCTTTCTTCAAACAAATTCCTCCGGGACTGGGGAATTAACGATTACAACCCCTCAACCAGGTTTCTATACCGTGACAATTAATTTCGAAGGTCAAACCGGTTTTACACCCTGTTCACTAACCACCCCATTCTTAGTCCGATATTCGCAAAGTCCTTTAGCTGACATTTATTCACTCCTCCTTTTTGGATCGATAACCCTGATGATTCTAGGTTTAATCTCCGGTGTATTCATCTTTTTACGCCTTCAGCAACGTCTCAATAAATTCCTTCAAGGTATCCACCCTAGCCAGGAATCCTTTGTAGATACAACATCGTATCTTCTACTTTCTGATACCCACCCTGTTTCTGAATCAGAACCTGAACCATCAACTGAATCAAGTGTTGAATGAAATGAGTCGAAAGTACAAAGTTATTCAATGCCCAAATTGCTCTAAATCCGTCTGTCTACCATTATCTGGTCCTAGAAATTCTTGCCTTCTTTGTGGGTTTACGATTGTCCTCAATGAGATAGAAGGGCCAATTATCAATGAGCACCAAGCCGATCATTATCAAGTTCAAGAGCAGCAACTCGCTAGCCAATATACAAGAAAACTCAACACAAACCTTGGAATCGCTGAGCATGTTCTTCAAATTCTCAAATCTTACAAATCAGATAACTCCAAATGGTTACCACTCCACGAAGTTTTTCGGTTATGTCTTGAATCCGGATTGACTCCAAAAGAAATTCGAAAAGCACTTGATGTCCTCAATGCAGGAGGGTTTTTAGAAAAACGAGAAGACACAGTGCGTATGATTCCGCTTAATTAGTTGACTAGAACGAAAGAAAAACGGCAGGGGCTATTTACGCCCCTCAATACCGTGCATGCAGAACCAACCACCACTGATTTTGTATTTTTGAAACACTTCGCAACCAAAACATGAGCAACCTTTATCTTCAATTTCTTTGGCAGGTTTTTCCGAGGCCCCCCGTGCACAAAAGAGTGCATTGGGAGGTATCTTATTCAATTCATTGGGTTTGAAGGTGGGACATGGTCCGCAAAAACGTTTACAGATTTCTAGATTTTCTGGGGTATCTGGAACCTTTGACATAAACAAAACTCCAATTTGAAAAACTATTAGAGGGGTTTTGATATCGGTATTTAAGCAATTGTTTCTTCCCATCAACCATTGCAATTTCGCATCAGAATTTACCGTAAGGCATATAAACAAACTAAATTATGCGAAAACAACGAAGACCCCATGAGACATGCAATTTTCCTTGCAATCGTTTTTCTGACGAAGTTATTTGTGAGTTTACATTGCTTAGGCCAAATTACGAGTTTGTTGGTTTCTGTGACACAAACAAGCCCGCTGGTCTGGTCACCAGATGCAGTCCTACCCATTCTCCTTTCCTGTATTTTTTCTCACCCCCGTTCGTCCCCTCCATTCGTAACTTCTGTGACTAATGACCTAGAGCCTGCTATCCAGTCGCAAAAATCTCCAGATGTTGTAAGTGGAGCATGTCTTCAGGGTCTTCACTCTTCCCCACAGCTTACAAGAATGAAAACCTTCGAAATATCTGATTTACTTTTTCATCTATTTCCAAAATCCTCTACTGATTCCCTTGACATTCACCGTCATGAAATTTCCATTGGTGGTGCATAAGATGTATTCGACTCTCAAAATCATTGTAGTATTCACTTTCATTATTCAAATTGTCATGGCGATTCAGATTTTTCGAAAACGCCGACGACATCATTCTAGCTCTACAAACAACCAGCCAGTGATAATTATCCTAAATCAAGCCTCCTCACCTTCTCAACAAGTCCAAAATGATGGCGTTTCAATACTACCGAATAAAACAATACAACAGGTTATCTCCACACACAACCAACACTCAAATCAAGGCGCTCCAAAGCGTGTGCAGAAAAGCCTAATTCTTGGTACTATCTTTCTTCTTACGTTTCTTTTCATCAGTCATGTGCTCCGACCTTTCACTTTTGCTTGGATTCCAATCCTTCTTCCCATTCTAATGGTGATCCCTTTCCTGACCCTTCCCTCCTACCGTGATATGAAATCCTTTACGACTTTCTTTACTCTAGCATTTGGAATTGGGCTTGGGGGCTTCTGTCTTTTCTTACTTCTTTAACAATTCACAATTCCAGAATTGTTATCTCCCCAAGTCAAAGAGGTGTCCTGCAACTTGTTTTTAGTGATTGTGTTCTGGTTCTTTCGATAAGGTCGTTCATTTCTCCCAAATTGAGACCCCTCTCATCCATCAACTTCCCAAACTTCTTATGGCTCTGATGATAAACTACAATGAACAAAACCTGAGGGTTATACTTGAGTACTAGTCGACTTGGTCGTGTGGCAAAGGAGGCTCTGCAGCTTATTCGTAAATTTATGAGCCAAGGCGACTTCCAACGGGCTTCCGACGCCGCACTCAAAGCGGCCGAAGCCTTCAACGAAATGGCGAAGCATTCCTCTGGGTCTTCCTCAAAACTTGCATATCGACGAGCCCGAACTCTTGTCGAAATCACCAAGGCTCTTCGAAAGGAAGAACCCCTGCCAATGCACCTTGTCGATGCCTTAGATAGTTTCTTCCCAGACGATGAAGATGCATCATTACCAGTCTTAGAAGAGGATCAAGCAGAACCAACCCCAGATGACTCCCAACCCGAAGAACTTGAACCGCCCATCGAAAAGGATTCGTCTTCAAAGGACGACAATGTTGTTGGCTTAGCTAGTCATCAGCTGCTCAATGGGATATCCATCGCCTGTACTCTTGTCGAGATGCTCGATAGAACAACACAGAGTATTCGAATTATGGTGCAAAACTTCACGGATGTCAAAACGGTCACAGTTGGCACTGAGTCATGCGACGTAAACCTCCTCGACCGGCTCATATCCAAAGCCAAA
>JAEOSV010000139.1 GCA_016840185.1 Candidatus Hermodarchaeota archaeon
TGATTTAGCTATAACTCATCTTGATCATTTTACTAAAGGATGATAAAGACTAGGTTCTCAAAGACATTAAACGCCATTTTCACTTTAAGCAACCGAATCCGTTCTAAAGCGCCAGCATTACGGAGGACATTAACAATGGTCACTGCTAATGAAGAAAACACCGGGGGATCCATACCAATTGCAGCCAGTTGGCTTTTACCAGCGGGAGCTAGGTGAAACAATGGGTTTTCCGTCTCTCGATGAATAATGAGGATATCGTGAATCATCTTTGCCACAACTTCCCATCAGAGCTCAGCCTTCAACTTCGAAGCGCCTAACAGATTGAATGTGATAAGGCTCTTAAATCGATTGCTCCACGACAATCAGTTTCGCATGAAAATTTCGATACCATTGGACATCGTTTCAATTGGAACCAAGAGCGGCTCTTCGTCTGATAATTAGGAATACACCAACAATAACGGGTATACTCACTATGATTCCAAAGACGAGTATCACTTGAGGGGGGATAGGCAGGAGTGAAGTACTGGACCCAAGAGCGGCGAAGATGTAATCATAAAGGATCGTAGCAACAGGAACAAACATCCCAGGATCATTTGCAGTAAACACTAAGACCAGATTCTGTTCGGGAAGAACCATGATACGTTGTCCTGCATAACCTCGCGCTTCAAACGCATTAAGTGCAGTACTGGTCCACCATTGATATCCGTATCCTGATTCAATATTCACCTGAGTATAGGCAGTAGAAGCCGTAGACACCCAATCTAGGGGAAGGATTTGTTCACCTGCCCAAATTCCATTCTGAAGAAAAAGAAACCCAAATTTCGCCATATCCCGAGGAGTCAAATAAAGTTCTGATCCACCATTGGGAATTCCTTGCCCATCAACTAACCACAGATACTCCGAGATGCCCAACGGATTGAACAAGTTCATTTCAGCGAAGGTAAGAGTATCAATTGGTGAAGTCTCGTTTACAATCGCCGATAGAAGGTGTGATGCTCCCGAATTATAGATCCATTCAGAACCAGGGTCTGCTATCATGGGAAGATCCAATACATATTGTACCCAATTCCCACTCGAAGTCATCTCAATGTAGCTATTGTCACTCCATTCGAATCCAGGAGTCATGGTGAGAAGATGTTCCACGGTTACAGCCTGTTTTCGAAAATCCTGATTGGCAATCGTTCGATCAGCAAAGATATCGACAATTGCCTCGTTTACGCTGGCAAGATATCCATGTTGGAGAGCAATGCCGATAAGCGTCGACGTAATGCTCTTTGTACTCGAATATAAAATGTGAATATCATCCTCATCATAGAAAGCAGTTGGATAGTGTTCATACACTAGGAATCCGTTCCGGACAATGAGTAACGACTCAAGAGGGAAATCACCTTCTTCGATGAACTCATATAACGCTTGTAATATTCCAGCATTCATTCCTTGGAGTTCGGGGGGAGAAGTTTGCCACCCTTCTGTCGGCCAATAGCTGGGGGTTTCATCAACTTTCATTGATTGAACTTCTGGTGGACTTGATACCAGTGTCAGTATCAATAGGCAAAGTACAATGGATGGAAAAAACCCAGTACACCTCATGAACATCATCAAATTTCGTTTATGGCTTTCTCTTACCTCGCTTAAACCAGTATACATAGATTAGAGGTATAGCCAGTCCAAAGGATAGCGTTAGTATCCATGCAGTTTTCCAAGGGAATACCGGAACCGGCTCAGCATCATAAAGCGATGGAATAACGTAGGATAAGATGAGATTCTTAAACGGCACTCCTTCCGGCTCTTCAGCTGTCACAATGATAACTAGGTCATATTTGGGAATCACAAAGATCCCTTGACCTCCAGCACCAAACGCTGCATATCCATTGAAAGCCGGAAACGTGATCCAATGATAGCCATAACCATATCCGTGATAGAACACTGTGTGAGTATAGGTTGATTCCGCAATCCATTCAGGGGAAATGACTTGTTGGTCGTCCCAGCGTCCATTGTGTAAATAAAGAAAGCCATACTTGGCCATATCCCTTGGTAGCAAACTCATCCCAAACCCGCCATAATTAATCTCATGGGCATCTGACCGCCAAGAATAGCGAGTGATTCCTAGCGGTTGGAAGAGATGGTCTCGTGCTAGGTCAAGTGCTGAGTCGCCACTTGTGAAAGTGATTAATGCTGAGAGCATAGAAGAAGCGCCTGTATTATAATACCATTTCAGGTCTGGAGCACATTCCATGGGAAGATCAAGGAAGAATTGAACCCCATCAGGACTGTTCACCCACTGTACAAAGGAATTCCGGGGATCATCATACGAATAAGAACCCTCATCCCACTGTAGCCCGGTCTTCATAGTCAATAGGTCACGAACGGTCATCGAATCTTTCAGAGGATTGGGATTAGCGATAGTCCGATTTGGAAAGTAGCTAAGAACGGGATCATGGATACTGTTGATGTAACCCTGGTCAACAGCTATTCCAAATATTCCCGACATGACACTCTTTGTGACTGAGGCGATGAAATGAATACTGTCCTGATTATAGATGGGATTCGGGTAGGTTTCGAAAACAATGTACCCATGGCGAACCACGATAAAAGAATTGTAACAGAATTCGTACGAATTCAGATGGGCATCTAATTGGTCCAATAATTGCGAGTTCATTCCCTGGGCTTCAGGCGAAGAGGTTCGCCACCCATCGGTAGGCCAATAATCTGGTTCACTTGGAAACTCTTCTCCTCGCGTATTAGGTGTCACGGTACTCATCGGAACCAGGAGGAAGAAAAGGAATAACAGAAGCCATAGTCTAGCTTTCAGAGATGCAACCTCCAGCGCGAATGGCTCCTCTTGACTATCCAGTTAAAAACTCAAACGATTCAGGCAATCCACTGACTGAACCAGTCACAGTTCTGCCTGTACCCGTCGTACATACCCATGATAGTTGTGGTTGGCAATGGAGCTTGTATGACCTGCCGCCGTCGCTAAGGCGACACGCAGTCGTTGCACCTCATGATAGAGCCCCAGAATCATGGACATAAACAGCGCCTCAGAAGGACACGGACGCGCCACTGCACTCGCAGCATCAGCATAGGTCCGGGCATATACGAACAGGTTATCGAATGCGGGGTGTTCGTCCGCGCGAAGAGCCGCACGAAAGAGCCCCCAACGACGACGCTCTTTTTCCAGTTGCAACCGATAGGTGGGTACAGTACGTCCCATCAGACACACCACTAGCATAACAGGACATACTGCTATTAAGCACATCAGCTCACATGCAAGAAATTCCCCATCTAGCCCTCAGGAATGACCTGTTCTTGCTACCGTGCCTGTGATTAATCGGCAGCTGCGGCACCAGTGATAATCTCGCGGACACGGTCTGCAAAGGGATCCTTTTCAGCGGGCAGGATGATTGTGTCGTTGTTGAGAACATGAAGCTCAAGTTGGTCTCCGCCTTTCAGAATCCGCGTGGCATCGATTTCCGCTTGAGCTAGATTTGAGCCTCCAATGTCAGCACGGATATCATTATACCGTCCAGTGAACACAACACTTACAACTTTACTGGGAATCGTGTTATAATTCTCTTCGGGGGTTCGAACCTTGAAATCCTCCGGGCGAATGGCCACAAAGGCTTCCTGACCCTTTTTGAATGAATACCCTTTGAGCGGTGTACGACCACTCAATTCGAGTCCCCACGGGGTTTTACCTTTAATTTCTCCCCCGTTCGGTTGGGTGATAGTGATTGGGAGAAATGTACTCGACCCAATAAAATCAGCCACAAAGAGGTTCTCGGGTTCCTCATAGATTTCACGAGGATTGCCCAGTTGCATTAGTTCACCATAATTTAGAATCGCGACTCGGCTGGAAATACTCAGAGCTTCTTCTTGATCGTGAGTCACATAAATGGTCGTCGTTCCGAATTCCTGCTGAATACGTTTCAACTCATGCCGCATTTCCAAACGAAGCTTCGCATCAAGGTTGCTCAACGGCTCATCGAGTAAGAGGACCTGGGGGTTAATCACCAAGGCTCGGGCAAGAGCAACACGCTGTTGTTGTCCACCACTCAATTGGAACGGTGTTCGATCTTCAAATCCCGCAAGCCTTACAGCCTCAAGAATATCATGGACCCGCTTCTCAATTTCACTTTTCGGAAGCTTTCGGATTTTCAACCCAAATGCAACATTGTCATACACTCGCATATGAGGCCATATGGCGTAATTCTGAAAAACCATGCCAGTCTCACGCTTATGAGGTGGAAGCTTGGTCACATCATTCTCATCGAAGAAGACATGACCATTGTCTGGATGATAGAATCCAGCAATAACCCGTAAAAGTGTCGTCTTTCCACAACCGGAGGGACCGAGTAGAGTGAATAACTCGCCCTCCTCAATTTCAGCCGACACATCATCTACTGCAACCACTTCCCCAAAGGTCTTGGTGATGTCCTTCAAATTGATTGATACCATTTTTCATTCACACTCATTTAGATTCCAATTAATGCTTCAGATCGGCGCTTCAAGACAACATTAACGATTGTCATCACTATGATTTGAATCGTCATTAATAAGACTCCCATTGCTGCAGCCATGGATTGACCCATTGCTAGTGCACCCAAGGCAGATTGCATCTTCCAAGTTATGGGTCCCCACGTAGAATTGATATCACCTAATATGATACTCGTACTGACTTCCGACATACAATAAACAAACGACATCATCGCTCCCGCAAGGATACTCGCCCCTATGATTGGAAGGACAATGCCAAAAAAGACACGGACTCTGCTTGCCCCAAGATTCTGTGCAGCTTCTTCAAGTTCAACGTGAGTTTGCTGCAACCCTGCGTATGTCGATCTCACGGTGAACGGGAATTTTCGAACTGTGTAAGAGAACGTTATCAAAAAGATCGGAGCAAAGAAAAGAACCGGGCTAAGAAAGAGATTCAGGAAAGGAGCATTTGAGAAGAAAATGAGATAACCTATTGCAATAACAATTCCAGGTAAAGCAATTGGCATCGTCACCAACAAATCCAACCCTTCCTTGCCTGGAATGTTTTTCCGCGCCACAATATAGGCCGCACCCGTGCCTACCACTATGATAATAATGATCGCCACTGTACTATAGACTAAACTGTTTACAATCGAGCCAAAGAATTCAGGGTCGACGAACATTCGAACAAAGTTACCAAACCAGAACTCGGTAGGAATGGGATTACCAGTCCCCCAAGATCCTGGTGCAGCGAACGCCAGTAAGAAGACGCCTAGATGTGGCAGAAGAGCAAACGCAAGAATCGCAATAATGAAACCATAGAAAATGAGATAATGGAACCACTTGGCTTTAGTAAATCGTGGGTTCCACGTTCCACCTTTACTCATCATCGCATAGTGCCGTAGTGACATATACCGACGGATGAAGAAGAAGCTAATCATGGCAATGAAGAGCAGTAGGACTCCTAAAGCTGTGGCAATCCCTTCGACTGTACCAGTTGGTGCCCAAATGTTATCAAAAATCTGATATGTCAAGGTATGTTTTACCTGTGTACTACCTTCATACACAATCAATGTGCCCAAATCTTCTATAGCTAAGATAAACGTGAGTATCGCTCCAGCTTCAATACCCGGGAGCGCTAAGGGTAGAGTAACCTTTCGAAATAGTGTAAACCCTTTTGCACCCATATTCTCCGCAGATTCTTCTAAAGTTGGATCAATATTTTGAAACGCCCCATAAGCGGAAAGGTACGTCAGGGAGAAGAAGTGGAGAGTTTGCACCAGAATCACGGCAGCTAGACCATCAATAACAATTTTGAAACCAAAAAATGAATACAGGAAATAGTTGACTGTACCATCAAGGCTAATCATCCGAAGTAGACCCACCGCGCCAACGAAGGGTATGGCTAACAGTGGAATTAACAAGGCTATACGAAGGAAGGTTTTCCCACGAAATTCATAGCGAGCCATGATGAAGGCAAGAACGACGCCAATTGAGGTTGCAAAGATAGTGGTTAGAAACGCAGCATACAAAGAATTGACAATTGACCCAGCATCAACACCGGTAATGTAAAATGCGGATGCCCTCTCTGACCAATCAATAAACTGACCTTGTACTTCAAAGAGCCAACCTATTTGACGATAGTGAAGAGGAACAACGTTTGTACCCATAATCGCTTCCAATGTTGCCCATGACTCAACAGCGGTTAGTGGGTTGCGAAGCCCATCGACCGCTTCAGCAATCGGTGCTAAGCCTGGAAAGAGTTGGGTCATTGGCCAATGGATGTATGTGGCAAAAACTTCAGATATCCAGTAGACAGAAAGTGTTCCTTCAAATGTGAAGGCAGATAGCATTACTGTTGCAATCGGTGCCAGTAAGAATAGCGAAAATAATACAAGAACAGCGATTAATTGGATATTTGAAAACCAATCCATTTCCCGTCGAAATAGGTATAATTGGTTCTGCAACTTTTCCTTTGATTCGCGGGCACGGAGTCTTAAAGCGGAACTACTAAGTACGGAATGCCATTTTTCCTCATGCGTGGTTTCGCTTTGTTTAGATTCGGAAGACTTTGATTCTGAATTTGTCACTCATACCACCGACTACAAGTTAATTTCAGGCAGTGGGATGGAATCTTAGGGTTATTCTTCCTTAAATAGTAATACACTGGTTGGAGAAAAAAAGAGTGAGAGAAGGAAGTGTTTTACTCCCTTCTTCGACGAGCATAAAGCCCGATTCCTAACGCAGCAGCTATACCGATTACACGTGCAATGGCAGGAAATCCTGGAATCATCGGTGGAGGTGCACCGGGGCCTGATGGAATGAGGCTGCGAACATAATCATATTGATCATTAGCAGCTGTAGTCCAAGATCCTTGCATACTACTTCGGAATGAGGAGCTAGAACCCATTTGTGCGTTGATGGAGACAGCATATGACTCGTTAAACGTGTTGGCTCCGCCATTCCAACTGACCGGAGCAGCCATCATAGCCGAAAAGTCATTTGCTTCAGCTTCGGTAATCCATCCTGCATCTAAAGCGTCAAGAATGGCTTCCCAGCAATCAATAAGCTTGTCATGAGCATCGGTTAGCACTGATTCAAAGTAGAACATCATAGAGTATTCATAGGAAAGAGCGAGTGGATCGTCAAATTGGATACTTAAGTTATCTAGAGTCGTGTTGTAGAATAAGTAGAGATCTTCGCGTGATCCAATTGAAGGATTGATGGGACTGATTCTGTCTAGGAGAAAGGCATCTTCTAGTATTGGCATTCGGTTAATGTCTTCGTGGAGCCAGATTTGTTGTCCCTCGGGACTAAGAATCCAATCGATGAAAGCTTCGGAGGCGTTTGCCGGATTGAGCCCTGTATTACAGAGCGCAATGGGGTCTCCATTGATGATTGATCCATTTTGGGGAATCACATATTCTGTACCCGGATTACGTAAGGCGGTCGTATAACCATAGAAGTCGATAGACATAGAGACTCCGACTTCACCAACTTCTACAGCGTTTTGGGTTTCAACTGATCCGCTGTAAATTCGACCATTGGCAGCCATGCGACTCATGGTTTCCCAGCCGCCGTCCCAACCGAATCGCTGAAGAATAATTTGATAGATCTTAGTGTTACTCGTAGTCCCTGGTGAGTTGCCCATGGCAACGGTTGGTGTTGGGAGAAGTCCGCCATATTCAAAGCTGGTCAGGTTTTCCCAATGGGTTGGATAGGGAAGCCCCTTATCATCGAGCCAAGGTTTGTTGATGGTAAATCCAAATGAGCTAATTGCTGCAGCGGCCCAAACGGCATCCAGATTACTATCAAACCGTTTCATGGGAGAACCAGCCATATCATCAGGGATACGTGTTAGAATTGATTCCATGTATGTGCTGTTCATGGGTTTGAGATACCCGAGCATATCAATCGTATCGAAAAGGGAGGGTCCACCGCCCCAAGCTATATCTGGATTGTATGTGGGAATTACCGTTGGCCAGTACTCAGAACCCGGTTGAGTCCATTGGATGTCGACGATGTTATTGTCAGCAGCATGCTGTGTTAATAGAAATGCTGTTTCCATGTGGAGCTGAAGGGTTGTGCTATGGCGAGTAATTACTTTCAACGTGACAGGTTGCATCTTGCTATTTGGAGTTGGACGAAGCTCCACTCCAAAGGCTTCTGGTGGAGAACTCTCATCTACTGTAATTGTACCAGGGGAAGAAGTGGCTGAAACCGAATTCGTTCCAAACACTATGGTCCCGCTGAAGACGAGTGCCCCCAACAAGAAAAGTGTAAACAACTGCGTTTTGCGAATTGGTGGTACCATAAATTTTCCACACTCGTAGAGTATTCGACGTCACTCTCTTATATACCATGACGTCGGAACCTGATTTGTCCTGAAAATTGCCTGCTTTTAACCTTTCCTAATCTGCACATCACAAATGAGTGTACTACGCTTTAGAACACCTTAGAAGCCCATTTAGCTATTCGATTTTGGGACTTCGGAACCGGACAAAGTAGATTACTACACCAATGATGACTACGATGCCAACACCACCAGCAATCATTCCGATTAATGTCCAATTTATTGGAGGCAGAGGGGGAGGTGGTGGAGGAGTTATCGGAGGGGTAGGTATTGCTACTGTGATGTTTTGAGTATTACTCCAAATGCTTGCGGCGTTATCATTGTCAACCGATTGGACTCGGAAGTGGTAGGTGTTATTCGTTAGATCATAAATTGTCGTAGTTGTTCCTGTCACATTTTCCGTATAGGCGATATTCGTGAAATCGCTTGTATCACTGACCTGAACCAAGTAATGATCTATAGTTCCGTCATCATCAATACTAGAGGTCCAACCCAGCGAAACATTTCCTGTGATACTAGATTCTCCAGGATTCGCCAAGATTGGAGGGGTAGGTTGGTCTGTCACGATAAAACTGTGAGAAGAGGACTGTACAGTTTTGCCTGAATAATCCGTTGCGATTACCGTGAAATCAAGGGCTGTACGAGTAGAAAAGAATTGATAGTACCGGAACAGATCATTACCCAGCCTACCCATTCGTACATGAGAGAAGGGTGCGGAATCAATAGAAAGATTCACTTCGGCTCGTTCAACTCCGCTCACAGGGTTTGTCACTTCAGCAATTATCTGCGATATCGTCCAGGTTAATCCCGGTTCCGGATAACTGATACTAATTATGCTAGGCGCTTGAGCATTGCTCGGATAAACTCGAACGGTGGCAACTCCATCTACAGGAACATCAACAATAGAACGGATGAACCAAGAAGAGGAACCATTCACCGTAGACACAACAGTTGCACCATCAACGCGATATACATTCGGTCCGCTTAAAGGTTCAACAAGGAAATCTACTATTTGATTCGTAAGAGGTGTGGTGAGATTATTGATGATAGACATGTAGCCTCCCATGTCTTGATCATAAAAGTTCGTGAGCTGGCGATCAACTTTCACTTCATCCCATGGTTGAGAGAAGTTCCAATTCGTCCAGCTCCAAGATGTTAAGTTGTTATTGGTGAATACTAGTCTTCTAAGACCATTGCGGTGATGACCAGGATCAGATGGGTTTGTCCAGACGGAGCCACCATTTGATGTGGTCAAAATGAAATAAGTATCATTAATCAAATCAACTCGGTCGTTATGTAAGTGTCCACTCAGATAGACAGACAGATTTTGTTCTCGTGCAATGCGTTGGAGCTCTATCGCTTCATCATATTGCATAAAGTAAGCGTCTACATCTGGATATAACATCGGTGCATGTCCGGTTAGAATCTTAGTTTTCGCACTACTTGCAGCGAGATCACGTTCTATCCAGCCAAGTTGCGTAAAGTTAAACCGATACCTTTCTCCTGTTTTTTGGTAAGTATTGGCCATGATAAGTAGGATGTCAGAACCCATGTTTACTGTGTAATAATCTGTTCCAAAGACAGATTTGTACGTCTGAAAGGTAGGACCAGAATCATCCCGATCATGATTGCCAGGACCAATCAGATATGGAACCCGGCTTCCGCGCATAATATTTCGTAGGTTATTAAATGACCCGATTGAGCCATCATCCGATAAATCCCCTGATAGGATTATCAAATCTGCGTCAGCTAAAGCCGCCTGATATTGTGTGGCTCGAAGCCTATTGACAAAGGCCCCAGCGGAGGCAAAAAAGTGGGTATCAGTAGCATGAATGATAGTAAAGTTTTCAGGATACGAATGCCGAACTTGAATGGCATTCCATTCTTCAAGATTTAGTTGTGTAAGGCCATCGGATACACTTACTTGAAGATCATAGAGTTCCCAGCCTGCATTGTTTGGGATACTGACATTGATAGACCAAATATTTGTCGTTCCGTTATAACTTGGTGTATCATATGTAAGCGAATAGGATTGGTATTCACGATAGATGGTGAAATCCCAAGATGAGATGTTACTGGGACCCCGAATCTGAACCTCAACCTGTGAGCCGTTTAAAATAATCGCAGCATGCCCTATGTTCGGGTATACGAGTTTGGCTGAAAGACCCATAGGGGCAGAAAGATTTTGTGGCAAATTATCATCAATATTTGAAGTTGGCATGAAGAAAACAGGGCTAGTTATCAGCCCAAGAATCCAAGACGTAATTAACACAACAACGATTGATTTAGTGGCTCTGGAATGACCCAATTTGGTTCACCAAATGAATTCCCTATACTTCATGGTTAAGTATATTACTGTTAGACGAGTGAAAAATGAATGTGAATGTACACATTAGGTGATTTGAATAAGCTTTTGTCTGAAAATTCTAATGATACTTCAATTCATTTCTCTTTGATTTTTACAATGTCAATGAGGTAGAAGATAGTAAGCCTTTAAAGGGGAGTGGTCTAACTTTGATTACTTCCTTTGAAGGTTTTAACCTTAGGAGTGAAACGGAAAATTGAAAAATAAACTAATGAGTGCACTCATTGTGTCAGTCCTTGTCCTCGGTATGGTTGCGGTCTTTTCACCGCATGCACCCGCAGCCGCAGCTGATCCTTCGGGTAAAGTTGTGGTCTTCGTTACTGGATACGGGATTGGTTCAAATAGTCTGACCGAAATACAAACTTGGCTAACCGGTCTAGGTGCCACCGTCCGCGTTGTTACAGACGTTAACGACTCAGCCCTTGCTGGGGCGGATGCGGTTATCTTCGGTGGTCCCTATGGATCCGTTGGTGAAGAAGGTTTCAATGCTACCAATGCGCCTGTCGTCTTTGACGCCATTTGGGATTGGTGGAACGGTACAGCTGGTGGTCAAGGTGGAGGCAAATTCCTCTGGATGGGTAGTGACTCCGACTATGGAGGGGGCGATTGGATTTCTGCTAACACTAGCAAAATCCTTGAAACCGTGGGAAGCGCTTTGCGCCATGAACCCACCTCCGTTGAAGATCCTGTCTCCAATTGTGGAGGCGGTGCCTATCGTGTTGTCGCTAATGTTACTGAGAGCGTAGATCCTGATGGAGTACAAATCACCACTGGTGTGACCCATGGTGCGTTGTTCCATGGTCCTACTCTCATTTATGGTTTCAATGGAACCCATAACGTTGCTTTGCACAACAATAGTATCGCTAATGTCTTCAATATCATGTATACCACTGGTACTGGAGTAATTGTAGACCAGAACCCAACTGTTCCTCCGTACACTGTCTCAGACTCTCAGACTGGCAACTTTGTCATGATGGCTGGTGAGAAAGATATCGGCTACTTCAGTAACAACCGTATCATTGCCACTGGAGCATCACCATATGGTGACTATGAACCCATGTGGACTGACTCCTATCTAGGCACTGAGATGAACGGCTCTGTTGTAGTTAAACAAGCGATTCTCTGGGGTCTAGAAGCAGTTTCAGTTACAGTTCCAGGTCCACCATCAACACCAACACTCGTTGGCCCCAGCGCAGTTGAAGATGGAATGATCCAAGTCAACTGGACTGCAGCAACCGACGATACCAGTATTCTTCGTTACCAAGTCGCCATCAGCAACAGCTCCACCTTTACAACAGACATAGATCTTGTGAACGTCAGCAGTTCAACCCTTACCCATACCTTTGACGTTTCAGGGATCAGTGAAGGTACCTACTACACACGTGTACGCGCGATAGACTCTGAAGAGAATGCAGGTGATTGGAGTAACACCGTCACAACGACGTATACTATTCCAACAATCCCACCACCACCGCCGGCTATTCCTGGCTTCCCATTTGAAGCAATCATCTTGGGATTAGCAGCAATCATCGTTCCGGTGGTCGTCATTCGCCGTCGCCGTAAGTAGTCAATAGACTACCTACACCTGGTTTGCACTATAAGGGCAAAAAAAATGGAGAATGCCCCTGGGCACTTCTCCTATCCTTTTCTTTTTTATTCTGTTTTTGTTTCCGTCTTGGTGAATTTTCGCCATTGGTGCCAGAGGAAGAATCCTGCCACGACGAAGCCAATAAATCCGAGACTAAAGATGTCAAGGAGATAAAGGCCCAGATAGAAAATGAGCCACTGAACAATGGGTAACAGTCCTAATACTGACATAGCAATTGTCAGCCAGATGAAGCCAGAAGCTAGCAAAGAGAGATGTAGGAAAAAGAGGGTTGTCTCCCCCCGGACTTCAGGTAACCGATAAGTCTGTAAATAGGCGAAGGCGGCGATAAAGGAGAAAATCGCAAGTGGAACAGAGCACCACATTAGGAAGAAGCCCAGTGTACTATAAAGTACCAATCCCCAAGCGGGGTCAATGAATACCATGATGTTACTCATGAGCCATTGAAGATCAGCAAGTGTTACCAGAAGCATACTGGGTATCCAAACGAGTTGAGCATACCAGAAGGTTGGAATTTCATATCGTCGTTCATAAGCACGGAGAACCATAGTAATGAGAACGATGGTTTTCCAACCAATGAGAAGACTAAGTGCGTTAATCACCGCTGCAGCCGCAACTGGGAGGGGATAGAACCCGTTAATAACCCACTTCATTCCGAGGAGAGAATAGACGATCAA
>JAEOSV010000140.1 GCA_016840185.1 Candidatus Hermodarchaeota archaeon
AATCACGACCCGTCTAGCCCACAGTCAACAAGTCTTTCGAATTGACCCAATTCTTCGTGAACCCCGAGAAGCCACCTTCGATCGGACCACTCCACTCCTTAACATCCCCCACCCACACAAAAACCATCAAGCCCTCCTCGACCGGTTAGAGCATATTCGAGAACGATTTGAAGTCTCTCCTTGGAATCGATATTCTGGTCCCGAACAACCTGAACTCCTCATCATTACCACCGGTACTGGCTGGCTTTATGCCAACGAAACGCTCCAACTACTCAACCTTCAATCCCGCGTGGGAATCCTTCGAATAGCTACGGTCTCGCCCCTCCCACTCAAACTTATTCGAAAAGTTATCAGTCTTGCCCAAAAAGTCCTCTTCATCGAAGAGATTGACCCATTCCTCGAAACCCAGATACGAGCCGCCATCTATGATCTCCCAGACACAAAACGACCAACCCTTCATGGCAAACTTACTGGCGATGTACCACGCGTTGGTGAACTAACGATTGACACCACAATTCAAGTAATAACTAACCTACTTGACATCTCCTTTTCCCCGGTTCCAAAGAAATTCAGAGCCGCAGTCAAGAAAGCTACCAAAGATTTACCTCCCCGCACGTTAACCTTCTGTGCCGGCTGCCCCCATCGGGCAGCTTATCTCGCCATTCATCGGGCTATCAAACGCAACAAAAACAAAGGCTTCGTAACAGGGGATATTGGCTGCTATTCTCTTGGTGCCTTCTATCATGAATTGATGCGCAACCAACACGCCATGGGTACAGGTGTAGGGCTAGCAAGCGGATTCGGACACCTCCAAACCTTTGGCATGAATGACCCGGTCATCGCAGTTATCGGCGATTCCACCCTCTTTCATGCTGGGCTCCCTGCCCTGGTCAACATCTCCTTCTACCAATCAAACGCCACCATCTGCATTCTTGACAATGAAGCCACAGCTATGACAGGATTTCAACCCCACCCAGGAACTGGAACCGATGCCATCGGAAATCCCGCATCAACAATACGAATCGAGGATTTGCTCCGCAGTATTGGCTTTCCAGATGTCAAAATCATTGACCCCTTTGAACTAAAAGCTGCCACCGATGCTGTCTATAAAGCAATCACCACTTCCGGAATTCATGCCATCATCTTTCGAAGAGCATGCCCTCTCTCCGTCAGGCAGCCCACAGCCGACCTTCAATCCATTGTCCAAATTGATGCGAAACAATGTCGAGGTGATGACTGTCGCATATGTCTAACCGAACTGAACTGCCCAGCACTCGTCTGGGATTCAAAGTTAAAAATCGTGGCAGTCGAAGAAGCCCTTTGTGTAGGATGTGATGTTTGTATCAAAGTATGTCCCCACAAGGCCATCACATCCAAACCCAGACACGAAAAGGAGGCTTCTTCATGACCCCCTCCGAAAAAAAGGTCCGAATTCCTCAGGATCGTCCATTCAATCTTATCATCGCAGGTGTTGGCGGACAAGGAATACTCCTGGCAGCGCGACTCATAGCCCAAGCTGCAATGCTGGAGGGTCTTACGGTGAGCGTCGGCGAAACCTTTGGTGCGTCTCGACGTGGGGGAACGGTTCTGTCACACATTCGCTTCAGAAATCCCAAGACAGCTCCCTCCACAACACGAAAAACTTCACTAACTGGATCCTTGGTTCCTCATCATATGGTAGATGTCCTCATTGGTCTCGAACCCCTTGAAGCCCTTAGAGCTGGTGAATACCTCAACCCGAAAAGTCAGATACTGCTCAATGAACACCTCCAACCTCCCGTCGATGTGATTGCAGGTACCGTATCAGCTCCGACCTTAAAGGAAATCACCACTCGACTTTCCAAATTGTCAGCCAAACTTTGGACTGTAAACGCCTTGCAACTCGCCAGTAAAGCTGGAGAAATCCGGACAGCAAACACAGTCATGATTGGAGCACTCGCCGGATTACAAGTCACTCCAATATCGCAAACCTCCTTTGAATCCGCCCTCAAAGCACAGTTTACCCTTGAAGCCATTCAAAAAGTGAACGCTAAAGCCTTTCAACTTGGTGTTCAAAGCATCAAGTAAGTTCAGGACCCAGTTGATTTCTTTTTTGTGGTTTTTGTCTTCGTTGTTCGACGTGTTCTACCCTTTTTCGCTGATGTTGCAGTCTTAGTTTTCCATTCCTTTGCCCCCACTTTCAACGACTCAGGTGGGGTACTGGAACTTGTCGAAATCACACAATCAGTTTCCATAATATCCGACGAGACAGGCAAATTTAACCGTTCACAGATAAGAGCCCTCGTTGCAGGCATGCAATCACGAGGATGACACAAAGCAAGTCGTATCCCAAGAGTATCTTACACATAGTTAGGGACCCATGACCGACCAGCTTTAGGCAAGTCATAAAACGGATATACAAAGAGAATTGCTGGAAACTCAGCCCGTTGTGCCTTCACGGCATTATACAGGACGCGCGCAAAAAGCCATTTCCGTGAACGTTCAAATTCCACCGCCAGCAAACGCTGAGAACCCTTTGTAATCGCATAATCAATACGTGTTCGATCAGGTGTACGAAATTCATGCCAACCTTCCAAACCAAGTTCTTCAACCAACTCAGTGAGTTCTGCCACTAAGGCTTTTACCCGCATCGAAAACACCTGATAGACGTACTAGGGATACTTAGTTCCAATAGTTAATTGTTTAGCGATTAGCCCGAAAAACCACAGGTTTTTCAATTAGCATTTTCCAATATACTAAATGAGTGATTATTTTGCATCAACGCAATGGCAGTAAACTCAAGATTGAAGACGATTTACTTGAAGGAGAAGATGTCGAGAAATTAGTTGCTCAACTACGGTGGGAGGCCTACATTAATGCCATGCGTGGATACCTTTCCAGCCATCCGATGGATGTGAACCGGATCGATGCTAATTTCGCGCGTTTGAGAGCCGAAGAAAGATACTTCGCGGACCGCGATATGCGAAGGGCACGTCGTCGAGCTTTCCTTCTCCAACTGGTATTAAGCCGTTATACTGGTTACACAGGTGGATAACCTCCACATCACAAAAATTCAAATCTGTGGCGCCGACAGCTTCAAAAATGAATGCAGTAAATGTCAGAAGAGCTTAGTAACCATGGAGGTACCACAATGACAAAATCAAAAGACAAATGGACCGCAATCGGTATGACTGCTGCAACAAAGGACCGTTTCGTTGCCATGAAAAACGCCTACGAGAAAAGTCTCAAGATGGGTCCCCAAACTTGGGATAACTTTCTTAATGCATTACTTAATCTCGGTCCCCTAACCTGGAACTTCCTCATCAAAGAAGCAGTCAAGGGGATCAAAGCCTCCATGAAAGCCTGTCCCCTTCCGGGTTCGAAAACAAATCAAACCAAAGGCACCCCATCCACCTAGCTCACCGCGTTCTCATTCATAACATGATGTAATTCCCGTATCGGAACGCTCAAGTGCCACTATGATAATAGAAACAAGGCATTTGGGCTCTTTGGGTACTCAGGAGGGACTTTCCATATGTCCGAAGAAACACATCTCACCATCCTTCAACTCAACGACTCCCACGGATACCTTGAACCACACCACGAAGTCTTCTGGAAAAGTGGACGCACTACCACTCGTAGAGTTGGTGGCTTCGCGCGTATGGCTACGCTTCTGAGCCAATTCGAAGTCGGCCACCCCAACGCCGTTCTCACATTCGACAACGGAGATACCCTCCACGGCACCTATACCGCGATGAAAAACAACGGCAAAGCTATGGTTCCCCTCCTCAATGCGCTAGCCATTGATGCTATGACTGCTCACTGGGAATTTGCTTACGGACCCGCAGAATTCCAAAGCCTTACCCACCTCCTCAACTACCCTATGCTAGCCATCAACTGCTACTCCAAAGACACCAAAACTCCTATTTTCTCCCCCGGAACCATCATCGAACGCAACGGTCTTCAAATCGGAGTCATCGGCATCGCATCTAACATCGTCGATAAAACCATGCCTCCCGAATACAGTGAAGGCATCTACTTCACCCTTGGCAATGAAGAACTTCCCAACTACATCACTCATCTCCGCGAGAAAGAACGCGTCGACCTGGTCTTCGTCTTATCTCATCTAGGATATCCCCAAGACCTCAAACTTGTCTCCGAGGTCGATGGAATTGACGTACTGCTCAGCGGGCACACCCACAACCGTCTCTACCAACCCGTCGTCGTAAACCGTGCCGTTATCATCCAATCCGGCAGTCACGCTTCATTCCTAGGTAAACTTGACCTCAAAGTTGCTAATAAGCAGGTCAAAACTTTCCGCCACAAACTCATTCCCATCGAAGAAATTACACCTCCCAATGCGGCTATCCAAGATATGATTGTGGGCATTCTTTCCAAATCCGAACATTCCATGCTCGAATCTGTTGTTGGTCAAACCCGTAGCACCCTAGCTCGTTGGCGCTCCTTGGAATCCACTATGGATAACATCCTCCTCCAGGCTTGCCAAGAAGCCAGTGGCACTGATCTCGCATTCTCCAATGGCTGGCGCTTCGGCGCGCCTATTCCTCCCGGCGACGTCACCATGAACGACCTCTACAACATCATCCCTCACAATCCACCCATCTCTGTTTGCGAAATTACCGGTAAAGAACTCTGGCAAATGATGGAAGACAATCTCGAAAATACCTACTCCCGCGACCCCTACCGGCAACTCGGTGGCTACGCTAAGCGGTGTCTCGGTCTCAACCTCTACTTCAAAATCGAAAATCCCTACCGAAAACGCATCCACGAATTCTTCATCGGTGGACACCCACTGGACCCCACCAAAACTTACAACGCCTGCTTCCTCACCGTACAAAGCATCCCCGTCCATTACGGCACTAACCGCCGCAATCTTAACCTCACCGCGATTGACGCCCTCAAACGATTCTTCGAAAAACACAGTCCGATTTCATCAACGTTGAAGGGGACACTGGTACCCATCTAGTCTCTCGGTAATCGATGATTTGAGAATGATAGAATTACGTCCTAACCAATAGGAGTGCCATTCTTCGGATCCTTTCGACGCTTCTGATATTCAGCAAGTAATCGTTGAGTTATTGGGCCAGGCGTCTCTAAACCAATCTTTTGATCATTTATGCTGTGAACTGGAGTAATTTCACCCATTGTTCCACAGAGAAACACTTCGTCCGACATTAGCAACTGAAATGGCGTCATATCCTCCTCAACCACTTCAATCCCTAACTCTCTTGCCAACTCTAAGACAAAACGCCTTGTAATACTATCCAAAATACTCGCCGTTAATGGAGGGGCATACAGTGTCCCATCTCTGACAGCGACTAAAGTGGTGCCTGTTGCTTCAGCCACGAAACCCCGTTGGTCCAGAATAATTGCATCATCAACGCCTTGCCGATTTGCTTCAATCGTGGCTAGGACACTATTCAAGTAGTTCAACGATTTTATTTCGTGACTCGTCGAGTCGGGTGCCTGTCGCCTAATACTAGATATGATGGTCTTGATGCCGTTTTTCGCATCATGCCCATGCATCGGCTCCACTTGTACGTTAATGATCACCACCGACGACTTGGGGCATTTCTTGGGGTTCACACCCAGATCTCCCTTACCCCGGGTCACCAGCAATCGGATATAGGAATCCTGATACCCGTTTCGTCGCAACGTTTCCAACAAGGCTGCCTTCATTTCCGCTTGTTCTAACGGAATTGTCAACCACATCGCTCTGGCACTCCGATACAATCGATTCAGATGGGCATCAAGCTTGAAGACCACGCCATCGTAGACGCGGATACCCTCAAAGATGCCATCACCGTAGAGGAGGCCATGGTCAAACACCGAGATCTTCGCTTCTTGACTCGGTATGAATTCACCGTCAATATACACAACTGGATCCTTAGTCATTGGAATCCACCAATATAATATAAGGTGAAGTCAGAAATCGCTAATAAATACTCACAAAATGCATAGAACCACCAGCACCTTTTAAGGACATGACAGAAACAAACTAGATTGTACCCGAAAACCGGTGGATTTCGGGTGCACTCAAATCACCCTTAAAGTGTTATGGATGTGACAACTTGACTCAACTCCTTGTTGATGAAACCGACCGTCGACTTCTCCGACACCTTGTCCGGGATGCCCGACAGCCCATCACCCAACTTGCCCGAACCCTTGGCCTTTCAGAATCGCTGATTCGGCGCCGAATTGACCGGCTCACAAAAGCTAGTGTGATTAAGCGGTTCACCATTGATATTGACTTCGAGAAAGCTGACAATCCAATTACCGTGTTAATGGGCGTCAATGCAGGTCGAATGCCGGGTCCTGAAGTGGCCAAAGCTCTTCAGGACATCGACAACATCGTCGAAATCTATACTGTAACCGGTGAATTCGATATCATCCTTAAGATCATTTGTCAAAATATCAGATGCTTCGAAGAAATCATTGAACAAATCCGCAACC